>CAZUYM010000064.1:0-7481 GCA_964624805.1 uncultured Planctomycetia bacterium | reverse complement strand
CATATCTTCACAATTTTGTATAGGAAAGTGACGTACGGCCATAACTTGCGGAGTAAAACGACGCAAGTTATAAAGCCGAACGTCATCCCGGAATCCGCTTTAGCGGATATCCGGGATCTATAAAAGATTGTATTGGATTCCCGCTTCCGCGGGAATGACGATTTTTACTGTATACTAAATACTACATACTGAATACTAAATACTGTATACTGAATACTGAATAGCTAGCATAATAAGGAGTCCACATGGATAAAGAAAAGATAAAAAAAGCAGTGAAGGATATACTTGAAGCTATAGGAGAGGATCCCACAAGGGAAGGCCTCTTGAACACGCCGGAAAGAGTGGCGAACATGTACGAAGAGATATTCGGAGGTATACACAAGGATCCGGACGATGAGCTTAAAGTTTTCTTCGAGAAAGAGCATGATGAGATAATACTTCTTAAAGATATACCGCTGTATTCCATATGTGAGCATCATATGGTCCCGTTCATAGGCAAAGCTCACGTAGCGTATATTCCCGACGGCAACAGGATAACCGGCCTGAGCAAGATAGCCAGGGTGGTGGATACCTATTCACGCAGGCTGCAGGTACAGGAACGACTCACTACCGGTATAGCCGAAACGCTTATGAAAAAGCTTAAACCCAAGGGAGTTCTTGTAATAATAGAGGCTGAACACCTGTGTATGAGCATGAGGGGCGTTTCGAAACCGGGTATTATTACCACCACCAGTGCTGTGAGGGGCATATTCCGTAAAAGCCAGAAAACACGGTCAGAAGCTTTGGCACTTATACGGCATCACAGACCGTAAAAGGGGCCATTTCGGAGAAAAGGCTTTATTTTTGACTTAGCATATAATATAATTATCATTACGTTACCGGATATCGGTAAGTATTTGCGGCTTAAGGAGAACGAATAACAACAAATGGAATATCACACGCCGATATGGCAGTTTTTTCATAATCCGATAATAGGGACGACATTCATAGGCTGGTTCGTGGCCCAGAGCATCAAAGTGGCACTGGGTGTGGTCAATGAGAAACGGTTCAATTTCAGGTGGTTTGTGGGAACCGGGGGGATGCCGAGTTCACATTCCGCGGGAGTCACTGCTATGGCGACCGCCGTCGGGTTGTACCACGGTGTAGGCACACCGCTCTTCGGAGTGGCGCTCATGTTCACGGTAGTGGTAATATCTGATGCCCAGGGCGTGAGAAGAGCCACGGGGCAGCAGGCCACCATACTGAACAAGATAATGGAAGACATCTATTGGAAAGGCAAGATAGAGGAAGACAGGCTTAGAGAGCTGATGGGGCACACTCCCGTCCAGACTCTTGCGGGAATAATAACGGGACTTGTAGTAGCTTTTGGTTTGTATCTATTTTAACAAATAGGACGACAATGAAAAAAGACATGTTATATATCATTATAGCCGCCGTGGCAGCGCTTATCATAACAGCGATATCCTTTATCGCGGTCAACAGCGTACCTGATCAGAGAAGAACTATTTCCAGACTCAATAAAGAAAAGATCATGTATGACCATGGCGTGAAGCTGGCCGAGGAAAAACAGTACAGTAAAGCTATAGCGGTGTTCAAGAAAGCAATGTATGAGTATTCGGATTCTGTTTATGCCGAAAAATCCCTGAGAAAGATCGCGGAAGTATACAGCGCACAGGGAGATTATAAGTCCGCGCAGTACAATTATGAGCTTCTTTTGTCCAGGTTTCCTGAAATAACGGACAGCAAACAGATAAGTACCATTATAGGCAACCTTAATGTCAAGAGAGTCGAAGCTTCGGCTATAACCGGGGACAGTGTTCAATATGTGGTACAGCCGGGAGATACGCTTACCGCGATAGCAAAAAAATATAAGACCACGATCGAACTGATAAAGAAGATAAACGGGCTCGAGAGCGATCTTATAAAGATAGGACAGAAACTCAAGGTCATGGTCGCCGAATTTTCCATTACTGTGGATAAAGCCAGGAATGAGCTCATCCTGAAGAAGAACGGCAAACCCTTTAAGACGTACACGGTGGCTACGGGTAAGAACAATTCCACGCCGGTAGGGACTTTTAAGGTAGAAGAACGTATGGTAAAACCTGTGTGGTACAAGGTTGGCGCTGTGGTATCGCCGGACAGCGAAGAATATGAACTCGGTGCCCGATGGATAGGGCTTTCCGTTGAAGGATACGGGATACACGGTACTTCAGACGAAACCACCATAGGCGGGCAGGTCACTCAGGGTTGTGTCCGGATGTATAACGCGGATGTCATAGAACTGTTTGATATCGTGCCGAGTGGTACGGAAGTTGTCATCATTGATTCCGCGGAGGTCACCGAAGTCACCGAAGTTCCGGAAGTTCCGGAGGTCCCGGAAGTCGTAGCAGAACATTCCACTGTTGCCGCGGAAGAGACGGCGCAGTAAAATTACACTAACTTGACTTTAAATTATGGCTATTGTACTTGATTTTGAAAGACCTATACTGGAGCTCGAGAACAAGATCGCCGAGCTCAAAAAGTTCACCAAGGACGAGGACATAGATCTCTCCGGAGAGATCGTCAACCTCAACCACAGGCTGGAAAAACTGACCAGAGAGATATTCTCAAATCTCACCAACTGGCAGATAGTGCAGCTTTCCAGGCATCCAGACAGACCGTACACTCTTGACTATATCAGAATGATAACCGATGATTTTGTGGAGATACACGGTGACCGCCATTTTTACGATGATCTGGCGCTTCTGGCCGGGCTGGCGCGTGTCGACGGGCAGAAAGTGATGTTTATCGGGCATCAAAAGGGCCGCGACATGAACGATAACCTTAAACGTAATTTCGGCTGCGCCCATCCCGAAGGATACAGAAAAGCTATGAGGGTCATGCGTATAGCTGAAAAATTCAAGGTGCCAATAGTCACGTTTATAGACACCCCCGGCGCGTACCCCGGCATCGGCGCGGAAGAAAGAGGCCAGGCTGAGGCTATAGCTTTTAATCTCAGGGGAATGTCGGGTGTGAAAGTTCCTATAATAGTTTTTGTGATAGGCGAAGGCGGTTCCGGCGGAGCGCTTGGTATCGGCGTGGGTGACAGGATATTTGTTCTCGAAAACGCTTATTATTCAGTAATATCTCCGGAAGGATGCGCTGCGATACTCTGGCGCGAAAGATCAAAGGCACCCTCGGCGGCCGAAGCGCTTAAGCTTACGGCACCCGAACTTGTTGAACTTAAGATCATCGATGGCATGGTAAAGGAACCTCTGGGAGGGGCACACAGAAACTTTGAGGAAACAGCTGCAAATATTAAAAAGACGATACTTGAGAACCTGGCAGAACTGGGCAAGATGTCGCCGGACGAAATTGTAGAAAAGCGTTACCAGAAATTCCGTAATATGGGAGTATACCGGGAGGGGTGATGTGCTTATGGACAAGACTTCAATAGAGAACGACAGTCATCTACTGAAAGAGGTCAGCAACAAGCTCATTGAGTCGCTGCGCGAGATAGGTGTGAATGAGGAAATAATCTTCGATATACATGTGGGTTTCGAAGAGGCTCTGAGGAATGCCATGGTGCATGGCAACAAGGAATCCGAGGATAAGAAGGTCACTGTTGAGACTAAAATAGAAGGTAATTCAGTGACGATAATGGTAGAGGACGAAGGAGAAGGCTTTGATCCCCATTCTCTTCCCGATCCGACGCATGATGATAATTTGCTTCTTGAAGGCGGGCGGGGAGTTTACCTTATAAACCACCTTATGGACGAAGTGCGATATGAGAATGGCGGAAGAAGGGTAATTATGATAAAATATCTGGACAGGCAACACATATAACGGAGGAACGAATGCAGATCAACATGCAAGACATGAACGGCGTGACGATAGTAAGGATGAACGGTGACATAGATATAAACAGTGCGCCGGATGTGAAGAAGTCTTTCGACACGACAGTCAGAGAGAAGAAGGACAAGGTCGTGATAAACCTTAAAGAGGTAGGCTATGTTGACAGTTCCGGTCTGGCGACGCTTGTCGAGATCCTGAAGAACCTCAGGTCTTACGGCGGCAAACTGAAACTCAGCAATCTGTCGGCTAAGGTAAAAGGTCTTTTCGAGATAACGAAACTGGATAAACTGTTCGATATCGAGGCCGAAGAAGAAGACGCGGTAGGCACGTTCTAAAAAAACGTCATATTTTAACGAAAGAGACCTGACAATATATGAAAAATCCAATAAGTACCATAGGCAGAACGGTCCTGACGCTTGGTGGTCACATAACAGGTGTTCTCGCGCTTCTTAGCAGCACTTTGTCATGGGTGATAATAGGCCCTTTTAAGGGCAAGGTGAGCAGCCGTCAAAGCATTTTCGAACAGATGGTGTTCGTCGGCGTCCAGTCGTTGGTCATAGTATTCTTCATATCACTTTTCACGGGTATAGTTATAGCTATGCAGAGCGCGTACCAGCTGAAACAGCTGGGAGCCGTTATATACGTAGCCCCCATGGTCAGCATAAGTATGGCCAGGGAACTGGGGCCTGTCTTTGCCGCGCTTGTTGTCGCGGGAAGGGTCGGATCCGCCATAGCCGCCGAGCTCGGCACGATGAAAGTCTCGGAGCAGATAGAGGCTCTGGAGACCATTGCTCTTGATCCTGTCAGGTTTCTTGTGGTACCGAGGTTCCTCGCGCTGTTAGTAATGCTTCCGTGCCTTACTATAATGGCCGATATCGTGGGTATATTAGGGGGGCTCATAGTAGGGGTTACGCAGCTTGATCTCAACTTTTACAGGTATATATCTTTTTCATTCGATATGTTGACGTTTAAAGACGTGTGGACGGGACTTATAAAGAGTATTATTTTCGGTACTTCCATCGCGATGATAGCATGTTATGTGGGCCTTAGTACAAGAGGCGGCGCCGAGGGTGTAGGAAGATCCACCACGCTTAGCGTGGTAATAAGCTTTATTTTGATAGTGTTGTTCGATTGTATAATAACGGGTATATTTTTCTTTTCGAATATATAAAGCGAGAGTGAAGAATAAGGTATGGCAGAGCGGGAAGTAGTAGCAGAAGTAAAAGACCTGGTAAAGGTGTTTGGTGACAGAACCGTCCTTGATGGTATAAACCTCAAGGTATACAGGGGCGAGACCCTTGTCATAATGGGCGGTTCGGGTTGCGGTAAAAGCACGCTCCTGAGGCATATGATCGGCAACATTAAGCCGACTTCAGGAACCGTAGAGCTTTTGGGAGAGGACATCACCGATCTCTATGATTCCCAGTTGGACAATGTCCGTAAAAAGATAGGTATGTCTTTCCAGTCGTCGGCGCTTTTTGATTCGATGACGGTCGCCGAGAACGTAAGCCTGCCTCTTAAGGAACATACGAATTTGGAACAGAGCGTTATCGACATAATGATAACCATGAAACTTGAACTGGTGGGACTTCGCGGTTTTGAGGATCTTTTGCCCAGTGAACTTTCCGGCGGCATGAAAAAACGCGTCGGATTGGCAAGGGCGATAGCTATGGATCCCAAGATAGTATTTTATGATGAGCCGACAGCAGGCCTCGACCCGATAGTAGCGGCTGTTGTAAATAAACTCATAAAGGACCTGTCTGAGAAACTGTCATTCACCAGTGTTGTGGTTACGCACGACATGAAAAGTGTTTTCGAAATAGCGGACAGGGTAGCGATGCTGTATCATGGAAAGGTCCTCGAGGTGGGTACCTGTGATGAGATCAAGAATTCGAAGAATCCCATGGTCCAGCAGTTCATAAATGGTAGTTTTGACGGACCTATTCACTTCTTTCAGCAGAAAAATGATTATCTGGAAGATCTGACAAAGTAGATGAGTAGTTCATAGTTCGGTGTTCATAGTTCATAGAAAAAGAGGACAATGAACGATGAACTGAAAACAATGAACTGAAAAAGGAGAAAAGATATGAGAGTTACGAATGAGATAAAAGCCGGTCTTGTAGTGGTCATGGCCATACTGATAGCGATCGTGTTTTTCCTGAAGACCACGAACTTGCAGCATGAGACTTATACGTTCAAAACGTATTTCACTTACGCGGGAGATCTTAAACCCGACGCCGTGGTCAAGCTTACCGGCATAGCGGCCGGCAGGGTCACAGACGTGAAGTTTATATACGATCCCCAGACAAGAGTGGAATGTACTATAGAGGTGGATTCTAAAGCTAAAGTGCGTACCGATTCCATCGCGTATATCGGCACCGCGGGGTTTGTGGGCGACGCGTTCGTAGGGTTAACTCCGGGTACCAGCGAGGAGTTTGTGAAGAACGGCGGTACAATAGCCTCGGAAGACCCGATACAGATGCGTCTCCTTTTCAAAAAGGCAGACAGCATAGCGAACAATCTTGACAGTATTCTTGCCGAAGTGAAGGCTGTGGTCAAGGACAACAGACAGAACTTTGACGATATTATCCTGAACCTGGAATCCACTAGCGAGAACTTTAAGGAATTCAGCGAAGACGTCAAGAACCATCCCTGGAAGCTGCTTTTCAAGGGAGAATAATCCGCACGCGGTAAAAATAACAGGTGCCAGGTCATTGAAAGGCCTGGCACTTTTTTTCTGCACAATACTACAGGGAGACACCCCCATGAAATATTTTCTCATAGCTGTTATATGCGTAACTGCCGTTCTTACCTTCGGCGCGATAACATCCGGCGCGGAACAGGCGGTTTTTGTGGTGTCTTACGCGGGTGAAGTGAAAGTCATGCCGGCCGAGAAGACCGAAGGCGTGACCTGTGTCCCGGGTATGCTCCTGGCGGCAGGCACACGCCTTATTACTGGGGAAGAATCGTACGTTATGCTGGCATTTGACAGGTCGCAGAACAACCTGGTAAAGGTAAAAGAGAACAGCGAAGTTGTCCTTAAACTCGGATCTGACGACACAATAGAGCTTATTGACGGAAAGATGTTCACGCTTTTAAGGGATCTTGATAAAGGACAGACGTTCCGGGTCAGGACTCCGGACGCGGTCTGCGGTGCCAGAGGCACAGGGTGGGCTCTGGCAACCGACGGCAGGATAACAACCGTGACGGTATTTGATAATAAGGTTTTCGTAAGAGGCATAAATAGAGGTGGTTCGGTAAAGGAGGAAGAGGTCTGGGTAGAAGAGGGGTACCAGAGGAGAATAAAGAGGTACACCCGGCCCGGAAAGATGAAACAGGTCTCGGAGTCCCGTATAGTCTCCATGAAGAAAGAATTCGGCCTGGTTTCAGAAAGCGTACCGGAAATAAGCGAGAAGCTTAAGACCATAGACCGGGAAGATGATCTCCGCGAAGAACAAATGGAACGTATTCAGGAGCGTCGTGACGAAAGAGAAGAAAGAGACTCTATAGACGAAAGAAGAGAAAGAGACGATATCCGGACCGACAGGACGAACGTGAAGGACAGGACCGATAATCGTCCCCCGCCAGCGAACCAGCGGCTCAAGACGATCAGCCGGTAGGCATCCACGGTCGTCAGACGACAGACC
>CAZUYM010000063.1:0-7562 GCA_964624805.1 uncultured Planctomycetia bacterium | reverse complement strand
GCTACTCCTCCGACCAGGATGTGATACAGCATTTCTGAAAGATAACTGTCGTAGTTCTTAAGCATCATCAGATTAACAAGCACGCCGGCTATTATGCCGATGAGATATCCGCCGATAAGGTACCTGCCATTCGAAGTGCTCCTGTGAGGCGCGCTGAAAACAATGAACGCTGTCGCGCCCAGAGAAGATATGATAACAGGCTGCTTGATCATATCAAAAAACAACAAAGATACGCACACCGCGATACCACCGGCTACAGACTGCACAAGATATTTGAGCTTGTGCGTTGTGAATTTCTGGTCAAAAATGCGCATGTTGTGTTTTCTCAGCTATCCCCGTATATGATCTCGCCCTTTTTGACGACACCGAGCTTTTCCCGGGCTTTTTCCTCCACATAGGTGGGGTCCTGCTTCAGTTGTGCCAGCTCGCCTTTCAGCTGGTCATTGTGCTCCTCGAGAAATCGGATCCTCTTCCTCAATTGGACGTTCTCTTCCCGCCGCCTGTTGAGCTCTGAGAATCCCGGCAAAAACACTATGCCGAGAAGAACTACAGCCCCCACGATAAAAAAGGTTATTTTTTTCCTTTCCATATCTGGCTTCCGTACACCGCCTTGTCTCCCAGCAATTCTTCGATACGCAACAGTTCGTTATACTTGCATATCCGGTCCGTCCTGCAGGTAGACCCGGTCTTTATCTGCCCTGTTCCCGTAGCTACAGCGAGGTGGGCAATGGTAGTATCTTCGGTCTCTCCGGAACGATGTGACATGACCGCCGTATAGCCGGCTTTTTTCGCCATATCTA
This sequence comes from uncultured Planctomycetia bacterium, assembly GCA_964624805.1. GTDB lineage: Bacteria > Omnitrophota > Gorgyraeia > Tantalellales > Tantalellaceae > Tantalella. The sequence goes on along the minus strand of CAZUYM010000063.1, from coordinate 6,762 downwards.
TGGCCGCGAAAGTTTCTGTCAGAGTGCCTATCTGGTTTACTTTGATAAGTATCGAGTTCGCGATCCCCTTGTCGATACCTTCCTGCAGGCGTTTCGTGTTGGTGACGAAAAGGTCGTCCCCGACAAGCTGTATTTTGTCGCCTAGCTTCTCGGTCATTATCTTCCATCCGTCCCAGTCATCTTCGGCGAGGCCGTCTTCGATAGAAACTATAGGATACTTTTCGACCCAGTCAGCGTAGAAATCCACCATCTGCTCATCGCTCTTTTTGGGATCCGCTTCAGCATTAAGCACATAGCTTCCATTCTTATAGAATTCGCTGGAAGCGGGGTCGAGAGCTATTGCTATTTCTTTACCTGCTTTGTATCCTGCGGCGGCTATCGCTTCCAGAATAACCTCTATGGCCTCTTCATTAGACTGCAGGTTCGGCGCGAAACCTCCCTCGTCACCCACCGCGGTCGAATGTTTTTTCGCGGCCAGTATCTTTTTGAGATTATGGAACACCTCTGAACCCATTCTGAGAGCTTCCTTAAAAGAAGGCGCCCCGAGCGGCATTATCATGAATTCCTGCAGGTCCACGTTGTTGTCCGCATGTTCTCCGCCATTTATGATGTTCATCATGGGGATAGGAAGTATTTTAGCGTCATCTCCTCCAAGATATTTAAAAAGAGGCATGCCTTTGGAAATCGCAACGGCTTTTGCTGCTGCCATGGAAACTCCCAGTATAGCATTAGCGCCCAGCCTTCCCTTGTTCGGCGTTCCATCAAGATCGATAAGCGCCTGGTCAAGTTTTGCCTGTTCTTCCGCGTCCATCCCGATAACTTTCGCCGCTATCTCTCCGTTCACATTGCCTACGGCTTTCGTAACGCCCTTGCCCATATACCTGGCATTGTCGCCGTCCCTGAGCTCTACGGCCTCATGTTCTCCGGTCGACGCGCCTGAGGGAACTATCGCCCTTCCAAGAGACCCGTCTTCAAGAATAACATCTACCTCTACTGTCGGGTTCCCTCTGGAATCCATTACTTCTCTTCCTTTTATTTCTTTGATCTTCGCAGCCATTGTGCTCTCCTTGTTTTTCTTGTTTGATCTATCGTCCCTTGGGCCTTTACGTCTTAGATATCTTTACCCTTCTGCCATCCACCTGTATTTTTCCCTGCACGAAAAGGCGTACTGCCTCCGGGTAAAGTTTGTGCTCCTGGGCATGTATCTTCTCCTCCAGCGACTCCAGCGTGTCTTTCTCCTCGATGGTAACACTTACCTGCGCGATGATGGGCCCATCATCCATCTCAGCGCTAACAATGTGTACCGTCACCCCCGTCGCTTTTACTCCATGTTCATACGCGTCCCGTATTCCGTGGACCCCCTTAAACGAAGGCAAGAGCGCCGGGTGAATATTAAGTATCCTTCCCGCGTATTCCTCTACAAAAGCGGCGCTTAAGAGGCGCATAAAACCGGCAAGAACTATCATGTCTATGTTCTTATCTTTCAGCTGAGCGCTTATCGCTTTATCGTACTCCTCCCTGGATGCGAATCCTTCGCCCTCCAGCACAAATGTCTCCACACCCGCGTTGCCTGCCCGCTCAAGCGCGTACGCGTCGCGCTGGTCGCTTACCACAAGGGCGATCCTGCCTTCCGCAAGGTCGCCCTTCGCTTCGGCATCTAATAGTGCCTGGAGATTGCTTCCGTTTCCTGATACAAAAACCGCTATGTTCATAATTTTCCCTTATGTTTTCTTTATGACTTTCGTCGGGCATTTCGCCGCTATCTTGTCGATCTCTTCCTGCTTGTCCTGTTTGGTGAGATCCGCGCGCGAAAGATTATCTATTACTACAAAGAATTTTTCCGGGGAAAGCTTTTCACAGATACCGCACGCTATACAGCCTACCCCGCAAACCTGTCTTACCCTGAGAGCGGTATCGTGCGAAGAGCAGGCGACATAAAAAAGGTCCTTGTGCGCTTTTTTCTTTATGCTTATAATGTTGCGCGGACACTCTTCGGCACATTTCCCGCAGCCGGTGCATTTTTTTTTGTCGACCCGGGGAAGCCTTTTCTCCATGTATATCGCGTCGAAAGGGCAGACCGTCACGCAATCTCCGAACCCCATACAGCCGTATTCGCATTGCATTCCGCCGCCAAAATCGAGTTTAGCGCTCCGGCAGGTCTGTATCCCCGTATATTCTGCTATAGGTTTTTTGTTCTCTTCTTCGGCAGCGCAATGTACGATGGCGATCTCCGTTTGCAGTTCTCCGCCGCTTCTGCCGATAAGCGCGCAAAGTTTACCCATAGCCTCTTCGCCCATCACCTTACACCCGGCGGGGTCGGCATCTTCCTGAACTATTTGCTCGGCGAAAGCGTGACAACTTACCTGGCCGCAGGCGGCACAGTTGACATGTGGCAGCAACGCCAAAACTTCGGCCACCATCGGATCTTCCTCCACCCGAAGTTTTTTATCCGCGAATGCCAGGATCCCGGCGAATAAGATCGCAAGACCTGCCATGCTCAATATCGAAGCTAACATCAGATTATCCATAATTTAGTTCTATTTAAACTGCACGTTTGTTTTTGGTTTTTTGTTGGTAGTTCGTAGAAATCGCTATCTCCTTAATTCGTTCTACCAACTACGAACTACGAACTCTGAACTCTACTCTGCGAGCCAGGTTCTTTTTCTATCCGCTTATGATCCCCCCAAATCCCATAAAAGCAAGAGCAAGCATCCCTGCCAATATCAGCGTAATGCCCGCGCCCTTAAGCGGTTCCGGAACATCGGCAAAAGCCAGCTCCTCCCGGATCCCGGCCATCACGACAAGCGCCAGGGTAAAACCTACGCCCGCGCCAAGCCCGAAAACGATAGACTCGAGAAAGGTGTAGTTCCTCAAGACCATAAAAAGCGTAAGGCCGAGAATGGCGCAGTTTGTGGTTATAAGCGGTAGAAAAATACCCAGCGCCTTATACAAAGGCGGCGAAACTTTCCTTATGAACATCTCGACGAACTGTACCAGGCTGGCTATGACTATGATAAACGTTACATACTGCAGAAAGACCAGATTATACGGCACAAGCAGATAGTGGTATATCAGCCACGTCACTGTCGCCGCCAGCGTCATGACAAATGTCGTCGCTATCCCGAGGCCGATAGAGCTTTCGATCTTATTGGATACCCCGATAAAAGGACATATCCCGAGAAAATATGTCAGAACAAAATTATTCGTTATGCTTGCCGCGATAAGAATAAGTATCAGTTCCTGTATGGTCTTCGAGTAATCCATTCTTTACTTCTTTTCCGTGCTTATTTTTTTATCCACCATGTTAAAAACCCCCACCAAGAGGCCCAGCGTTAAAAACGCTCCCGCGGGCAGTATCATCACTATCCAGTTGGAGAAACCCTCCCACATCACTCTGTAACCGAAAATCGTCCCCGCTCCCAGTATTTCCCGTATCGCTCCCAAAACTATCAGGGCACAGGTAAACCCCAGCCCCATCCCCAGCGCGTCCAGAAAAGACCTGAAAACGCCGTGCTTGGACGCGAAAGCTTCGGCCCTGCCCAGGATGAGACAGTTAACAACTATAAGGGGAACGTACGGCCCGAGTGCTTTGCTTATCTGATAAAAATTCGCTTTAAGGAAATAGTCCGCCGCCGTCACGAACGTGGCGATAATCACCGTGAACATAGGTATACGCACCTGCTCGGGGATAAACCTTCGTACTAGAGATATAACGATGCTTGAAGAGACGACAACAAAGGTTGTAGCCAGGCCCATCGAAGCGCCAAATACGGCTTTGGTCGTCACCGCGAGCGTCGGACACATTCCCAGCACCTGTACGAATACCGGGTTTTCTTTCCATAGTCCTTTTAGAAAATCTTTCAGCATCAGTTGCCTTTTATTTTCTTTCGTATTTGTTCTATCCTTTTATTCAAGGTGTTTACAACAGCTTTGGATGATATCGTAGCCCCGGTTATAGCCTCTATCTGCCCCGGTTTCTCCGGTTTCTGGTTCTTTATGTAGGTTATCGGCTGCGAAAGGGCTAAGTTGTTGAACTGGTCCCGGAATTTGCTGCCTGCTATCTCCGCGCCCAGCCCGGGCGTCTCCTGGGACTCAAGGACCTGCATGCCCAGCATGGTGGTAATTGCTTCATTCACGCCCACTATCATCTTGATCTCCCCCTGGTACCCGTTGCCCGCGGCTATGAAAGCGTAGCCCGCCGGACTTCCATCCTGTCCCGTTATATTAAAGACCCCCGGGTATTCCGTCTCAGAGATCTTTTTCGCGGAAGGAAAGATCTCCCGTATCGCCGTCGAAGTCTCTTTTGCTTTGTTTGCTTCTATCTTAGGAACCGTGGAGTTATACACAAACACAAGCGCCGCACCCGAAAATATCCCCACCAGCGCAAGTGCCGTTATCATCCTGACAGTACTGTTCTTGAAAATCTTCTTTATCATGCTTTTCCCCTGACCGTGCCGAACCTGCGCGGCCTGGCCATGCGATTTATCAGCGGCGTGAACGCGTTCATGAACAGAATGGAGTACATTACGCCCTCCGGAAGTCCGCCCCACCACCGGATGATCATAGTCACAAGACCGCACCCTATCCCGAAGATCCATCTGCCCTTGGGCGTGATCGGAGATGTAACCGGATCTGTCGCCATAAAAGCGGCTCCAAGAAGCAACCCTCCCGCCAGCAGGTAGAACTGCGGCGGCATGTATCTGTCGGGAGAAACAAAATAAAAGATCGTTGAAAATACGATAACTGTCCCTATGTATGCCAGGGGTATCCTGTAATCTATGATCTTGAAATACAAAAGGTATGCCAGTCCAAGCAACAGTGCCAGCGCGGATGTCTCCCCCAGAGACCCGCCCACATTACCCATGAATAAGGACATATACGATGCCGCGTAAGGACCAAATTTCGCGAGCCCCAGTGGGGTCGCCGTGGTCATCGCGTCAACCGTGATCGGCGCGGTCCAGGTCGTAAGGGCGACAGGAAAAGCCGCCATAAGAAACGCCCTGGCAAGAAGTGCCGGGTTGAAAATATTACACCCCAGTCCGCCGAAGATCTCTTTCCCCATCAGGACGGCAAAGATCGCCCCCAGAAAGACCATCCAAAGAGGGATCGCCGGCGGCAGCACCATCGCCAGCAAAAGGCCCGTCACTACGGCACTCAGGTCATTCACCCGGACCTGTTTTCCCCGGATCTTTTGTCCTAGATATTCCGCGATGATACAGCCCGCCACGGCGGTAACTATCAGCCCCACCGCGTACCATCTGAAAAAATATACGCTGGCAGCTACCGCGGGGATAAGCGCCTTGAGCACCCCTTTCATCATATACCGCGTGTCGAAGGGCGATACTACGTGGGGCGATATGTTTATTGTGAGTCTTTCCATCTTTATTTCCTGCCGGCCGCTGCGGCCTTGCCCTCCTTGATATACTGCACAAGCGGTATTCTGGCCGGACATTCGTACATACAGCTGCCGCATTCCATACAATCGGCGACGTAAAGCTTTTCCGCGTCTTCCCATCTCTGTTTTTTTACATTGCGCATTATCTCCGTGGGAAGCAGCCTTACCGGACACACATCCACACATTTCGCGCATCTCACACATGGGCCTTCTTCAAAAACCCTGGAAGCCTTCTCTGAAAGAAAAAGTATTCCCGAAGTTCCCTTTATCACGGGCACGTCGGTCTGCGGCTGCGCTACCCCCATCATGGGCCCCCCCATAATGATCTTGCGCGGCTGGTGAGCAAACTCCAGCCCGTAAGATTCCATGATCTCCTTAAGGGTAGTGCCTACTCTTATGAGGTAGTTTCCCGCGCGTTCCAGACAATCGCCGGAAATGGTTACCATTCTTTCGATCAGCGGACGATTAAAATACACGGCCTCGTATACGGCATATACTGTGGCCGCGTTCTGTATAAGAAACCCTATGTCTAAAGGCAATCCACCCGGCGGGACTTCCTTTCCGGAAATAGCTTTTATGAGCTGTTTTTCTCCGCCCTGCGGGTATTTTGTCTTAAGGGGCACAACCCTTATCTTTGAAATAGGCTTATGTGTAGATTCCCTTATGGCTTTCTGAAATGAAAATAAAGCCGCTTTTTTGTTCTCTTCAATGGCTATATAAACGTTTTTAGGCTCAAGGACCTGCATTATAAGCTCTATCCCCTTAAGGATCTCCTGAGGTTTACGGGTCATTATGATGTGGTCACATGTAAGGTAGGGTTCGCATTCCGCGCCATTTATAATGAGCGTATCGATCTCTTTTTTGCTCTCTTTCGCGCTCAGTTTCACATATGTGGGAAACGCAGCGCCCCCCATGCCTACTACACCGGCATTTTTGACCTTTTCTATTATGTCTTGCGGAGAAAAGGCCTCGACATCCTGTTCTGTATATTTTTTCCGGCCCTTGGTCTCGTCTCTCTGTATGAAAACCGACATAACCGGGCCGATCGCGGGATGAAATGCCTTTTTTATGTCTGTAACGGTGCCGAAAACGGGAGAATGTACCGGCGCTGACACAAAGCTGTCGACCTTACCCAGAAGCTGGCCTTCCTCAACCGTATCACCTTTAGCTACAAGGGGTTTGTTGGGTGCGCCTATGTGCTGGGACAACGGCACTACGGCAACCTTCGGCAGCGGTGCCTCCCGGACCGGTTCGCTTATACTTATGTCTTTGTGATATTCCGGGTGTATTCCCCCCGGAAATGTCAGTGCTTTCATTTTTTTCCTTCATTTAAAGGCATTTATGCGAGTTTTCATTATACATATTGA
>CAZUYM010000062.1:0-7648 GCA_964624805.1 uncultured Planctomycetia bacterium | reverse complement strand
GAAGGCGGCCACACAGTAGGCGCGGGAGTTATCTCTGAGATAGTGGAATAAACAATAGCAGCTGATTGCTTTAAGGAATTAAAATGGCCAAGAAAAAAGAAGCGACAGAAACAATATCGATGCAGTGCGAGTCCTGCAAAAGGCTGAACTACTCGACTAGAAAGAACAAAAGGAACAACCCGGATCGAATGGAACGGAAGAAATACTGCAAGTTTGAGCAGAAACACACCGTTCACAAGGAGAAAAAATAGGAGAGTAGCTCAATTGGCAGAGCACCGGTCTCCAAAACCGGTTGTTGCAGGTTCGAGGCCTGTCTCTCCTGCCAGTAAATTACTCAGGTAAAGATAGATCAGTCGAAATAACGGGCAGGGTGAATATGTTAAAAATCGGTAAGTTTGTTAGTCAGGTAAAAGCGGAAATGAAGAAGGTCGCGTGGCCGTCGAGGCAGGAGCTTATGAACTCGACAATGGTTGTGCTGGTCTCGACGTTAATGCTGGCTGTCTTCATAGGGATTTGCGATCTTGTCCTTTCAAGAGTGGTGAACTTTCTAATAAGAGGTGCTTTCTGATGGCGATGAAATGGTACGTTGTACACACTCTGACGGGTAAGGAATTCAACGTAAAAAAGGCGTTGGAGAATGAGCTTGAGAGCAACCCTGACGGAAAAAAATTCGTCGGCAGTGTACTTATCCCCACCGAGAAGGTCGCGGAAGTCAGGGAAGGGGAGAAAAAGATATCGGAGAGAAAATTTTTTCCGGGGTACCTCCTGATAGAGATGGAACTGAACGATAAGAGCTGGTATCTTGTGAAGAATACGCCTGGTGTCACAGGTTTTGTGGGAACAAAGACAAGGCCCGTTCCGCTGGCTGAGGATGAGATAAAAGAGATTCTGAAACAGACAAGGGAAGCAAAGGAAAAGCCTGTTCCGAAGATCCTGTTCTCGCAGGGCGAGGCGGTCAGGGTCAAGGACGGACCGTTTAAGAATTTTTCGGGAACAATAGAAGAGGCCAACCTGGAAAAAGGAAAATTGAAAGTAATGATCTCTATCTTTGGCAGACCCACTCCGGTGGAGCTTGAGGCCTGGCAGATAGAGAAAATGTAAATAAGGCCATGATCCATGGAGCTTAGCTCCATAAATCATAAGGCCGCAGTTACCCCGAGCGAGGCGAAGCCGAGTCGAGGGATCTAATAATACGGAGAATCTCATGGCAAAAAAAATAAAAGCACTTATTAAACTGCATTGTCCGGGCGGACAGGCGAATCCTGCGCCTCCTGTAGGCCCGGCACTAGGGCAGCATGGTCTAGCTATAATGGATTTTTGTAAGCAGTTCAACGACCGGACGAGCGATAGGCAGGGGCTGATACTTCCGGTAGTTATAAGCCTTTATGAGGACAGAACGTTCTCATTTATCATAAAAAGCCCCCCGGCGAGCGTTCTGCTAAAGAAGGCTGCCGGAATCGCGAAGGCAAGCGGTAATCCGAAGGCTGAAAAGGTCGGAAAAGTAACGCTTGACCAGGTCAAGGAGATCGCGAAAGAGAAGATGGTAGACCTTAACGCGGTAGATATGGACGGAGCGGTGAAGATCATAAAAGGTTCCGCCAGAAGTATGGGCATAGAAGTTGAAGGCTAATGCGTAAAAACGCTTTTTTTCTGTAAGGGATGGAAAAAAAAGTATCAGGAAGAGGAAAAAATGACGAAACTGACTAAAAGAATTAAAGAGTTAAAAGAGCTCGTTGATAGAACTAAAGAATACGAGCTGGATGATGCTATCTCCATATTAAAGGAAGCGCCTAAGACAAAATTTGATCAGACCGTCGAAGATGCTATCCAGCTTAACCTTGAACAGGCTTCAAATCCCCTTAGAGGGACAGTAAGCTTGCCGCATGGTACCGGTAAGGCTGTTATTGTAGCGGTGTTCTGCAAAGGGGACTTTGAGAAGCAGGCTAATGAAGCCGGTGCGGATTTTGTTGGTGGAGATGAACTCATGAAGAAGGTAGCCGACGGCTGGCTTGACTTTGACGTAGCGGTGACCACGCCGGACATGATGAGAGAGCTCGCGAAGTTGGGTAAAGTGCTTGGTCCCAGAGGGCTTATGCCTAATCCGAAGTCAGGTACGGTTACGACGGAGATATCAAAAGCTGTCAGGGAGCTTAAGGCGGGTAAAATAGAATACAGGATGGATAAGCAGTCAGGGGTCAAAGGCCCCGTGGGAAAGCTTTCTTTCGACAAGAAAGACCTTGTCGAAAACGCTTCTTCCTTTATAGCGGCAGTAATGGGCTCTAGCCCGAAGTTGCATAAGATACAGAACGTGAAGTCCATAGCGGTAAGCTCTACGATGGGCCCGGGCATAAAACTGGACAAGAACAAGTTTAGGGTTGGATAAGAGATTCACGGTCCCCGTGGCTTACGAGGACGGACTTATATTAACTTAAGGAAAAAAAAATGGCGGAAAAATACGGTAAAACAGTAAGGGAAAAGATGATCTCGGAGATGAAGGATACTTTTTCCGAGAGCAAAGGCTTTGTTGTTTCCACGATAGAGAACGTCAAGGCTGCCGAGATAGATGTTCTCAGAAAACAAATGAGGCAGTCCGGGACCAGATACGTTGTTATTAAGAACAGACTGGCCAGGATAGCCTTGGAAGAGGCGGGCATCAAAGAAGTATGTGGTTCTGTCTCGGGGAGCAGCATAACGGGTGTGGGAGTAATAATGGAAGATCCCGTGCATATAGCCAAGATCATGACGGATTTTTCGAAAAAGAACAAAGGATTCAAAGTGGCCGACGGGTATTTAGAGGGAAGACTCCTGAGCGCCGAAAGAATAAAGGAACTTGCCGAACTGCCGAGCCGGGAACAGCTTCTGGCGATGGTGGTCGGTATGATGAACGCTCCGATAACGGGGCTTGTGGGTACTTTATCAGCGGTTCTCAGAAGCCTGCTTTATGCTCTGAAATCGTTGAAGGAGAAGAAGGAGTCCGAAGGAGAAGGATAAGAGAGTATATCGGTAATCCGTCCGGTAATGATGCTTGCCCGACGCGGAAGCCGTTTTCTACCCGGACGCGAAACAAAGCTGCAGGGCTAAAAATAAAAGAAAAAAGCACATAGGTAAATCAAGGAGGAACGAAAATGACCGAAGAACAGAAAGATCAGGTACAGGCGGAAGAGGCAAAAGCTGAAGCTCCCGTTGAGGAAGCGAAGGAGACTGCCGCGGAAGAGGTAAAGGAAACTGCGACAGCGACAGCTGTAGAGGAAAAACCAAAAGTCGAACTTTCCGAGAAAATGGAAGGAATGATGAAGAACATCGAAGAGATGAGCGTTCTTGAACTTTCCGACCTTGTGAAAGCTCTCGAGGTCAGGTTTGGCGTAAGTGCTGCGGCACCGGCTATGGCTATGGCTATGCCAGGCGCACCAGCTGCTGGCGGCGAGGCTGCTGAAGAGAAAAGTGTTTTCACCGTTGTGCTGACGGAAATAGGGGCAAAGAAGATCAACGTTATCAAAGAGATAAGAGCGTTGACCAGCCTTGGCCTAAAAGAGGCAAAAGACCTAGTAGAAGCAGCTCCGACGACGATAAAGGACGGCGTTCTGAAAGAAGAAGCTGAGAAGATGAAGAAACAGCTCGAAGATGCCGGCGCCAAAGTAGAATTAAAGTAAGTGGTAAGCGATAAAAGATAAGGATTTTTTTGTCGTTTGAGCTTCTGCTCTTTATTGCACTTTTGGAATATACAAAACAGGGGATTAAAGGAATGACTGTAAAAGTCGATCGAAAAAGCTACGCCAGGTTGAAGGATATCCATGAAATGCCCAACCTGCTAAAAATGCAGCGGGACTCCTATGAGGAGTTTTTGCAGCGGTTTGAGCCAAAAACTAAGCGCAAGAACCATGGATTGGAGGGTCTTCTCTCGGATGTGTTCCCGATCGCCAGCCATAACGGACTGTATAAGCTGGAGTATCTTTATTATGATATTGGGCAGCCTAAGTATGACGCGGATGAATGCAAACGCAGATCGTTGACGTATGCCGCTCCTTTGAGAATAAAGCTCAGGCTCCGTTTGGAGACCGAGATGAAGGAGCAAGAGGTATATGTAGGTGAGATCCCGCTCATGACAGAAGTGGGTACATACGTTATCAACGGGGACGAGCGTGTAGTAGTTAGCCAGCTGCACAGGTCGCCGGGCATATCTTTCGAAGAAACAGCGGCTGTAGGAGGAAAATCCATATATTCCGCAAGACTTATACCTGATCGCGGGGCGTGGATAGAGTTCCTTTTTGACAAAAACGATCTTCTTTACGTGTATATCGACAGAAAACGCAAATTTCTTGCCACAACGTTCCTCCGTATTTTCGGGCTTTCCAGTGATGATGACATAATGAAAGCCTTTAGCGGTGTGGAAGAGGTTACCCTGACCAGGGAAAAGCAGTGCGAAGACCTTGTGGGGCGTGTTTTAGCAGAGGATATAGTTGATGAAAATACATCTTCAATTCTCGCGCAGAAGCAGGAAAAGCTTACATCTTCGGTTGCCGGCAGGATATGGCAGGGCGGAATACGGAAGATAAGCCTGCTTCGCGGCGAAATGAAAGAGATAGTCAGCACACTTGAGCATGACGGGACAAAGACTAGAGAAGAAGCATACCTGGACCTCTATCGCAAACTGAGACCCGGAGATCCTCCGACACTTGAAGCGGCGAAGGACCTACTGGAGCAGATGTTCTTTGACGGTAGAAGGTATAATCTCACGGATGTCGGGATCAGGATGATTAACAGGAAACTAGGTATGGACAGGCCTTTGGGAGAGAACCTTCTTAACGCCGAGACTCTGGTAAGAGCAATATGTGTGCTTATGGAGATCAAGGGAGGCACCAAGAACGTAGATGACATCGACCACCTTGGCAACAGGAGAGTAAGGTGCGTAGGGGAGCAGCTTACCAACCAGATCAGAATGAGCATGGCCAGAGTGGAACGTGTTGCCAGAGAGCGGATGAGCGTTTATGAGATGGATGAAGTCATGCCGCATAATCTCGTGAACACAAAGCTTATAACCAGCGTTATACACGACTTTTTCGCGCGCGGACGCCTGTCTCAGTTTATGGATCAGACAAACCCGCTTGCGGAACTTACCCATCTCAGAAGGCTCAGTGCTTTAGGTCCGGGAGGTCTTAACCGTGAGAGAGCGGGATTCGAGGTAAGGGACGTACATTATTCACATTACGGCAGACTTTGTCCTATTGAAACGCCTGAAGGTCCAAACATCGGTCTTATTAACTCGCTCAGTTCCTATTCGGGCTTGGATCCGTTCGGTTTTCTTGTTACTCCTTACCGTAAGGTGGAGAAGGGAAGAGTTCTTGATACAGTGGAAGAGCTGTCAGCAGATATAGAGGATACTTACATCATAGCACAGGCCAACTCGCAGGTAGATGCCAGAGGGCTTTTTAAAGAGGAGAGGGTATTCTGCCGTTTTAAAGATGATTTTATCCTTGCCGACGCTAAAGACGTCCAGTATATGGATGTTTCGCCGCTTCAGCTGGTAAGTGTGTGTGCCGGCCTTATACCGTTTCTGGAGCACGATGATGCTAACAGGGCTCTTATGGGCTCTAATATGCAAAGACAGGCTGTGCCGCTTCTGTTTCCGGAGACACCCCTTGTTGGTACGGGGCTTGAAAAACGTGTGGCGGAAGATTCGGGAGCTCTCACTATAGCAAAAAAAGGCGGCAAAGTTACCAAAGTTGACGGTGCGGAGGTCGTGGTAGGCGGGGAAAAATATTCTCTTAAGAAGTTTATCAGGACCAACGCTAGAACATGTATAAATCAGAGGCCCCTGGTAAATGTGGGTGATGTTATCGAGGATGGAGGGATACTGGCGGACGGAATAGCTACCGAAGGCGGAGAGATAGCCCTCGGGCGTAACGTACTTGTTGGTTTCATGTCCTGGAGAGGCTTTAACTTTGAGGATGCTATCCTCATAAATGAAAACCTGCTTAAAAATGACGCCTTCACATCTGTGCACATACATAAGTTCGAACTTGAGGCCAGGGACACAAGATTGGGGAATGAGGAAGTTACCCGGGATATACCAAATGTCGGAGAAGACGCGCTTAAGAACCTTGACGAGAACGGGATAGTGCGCATAGGCGCGGAAGTCGCTACCGGCAGCATCCTCGTAGGTAAGGTCGCTCCCAAATCTGAAACAGAACTTTCTCCCGAAGAGAAACTGCTTCGCGCGATATTCGGAGAAAAGGCCGGAGACGTGAAGGATGTTTCTTTACGCGTGCCTTCAGGCGTCACGGGTATCGTCGTAGACGTGAAGGAGATGTCGCGCAAGACCCGCAATACCAGCACTAAGGAACAGCGTAGAGACGATTCCAAGGAGCGCAAGATAGTAAAGGACGGCTACGACAATATCCTTGAAGTGCTTGAGGGCAAAAAAGCCGAAAGAGTTCATCAGAAGCTTGTGGGGAGTAAGCTGATAAGCGCTTTGGAAGACATGGAGACGGGAAAGGCTCTGATAAAAGCTGGAGTCAAGATCACGGAAAAGGACCTTTCAAAGTTCAAGAAAGCTGACCTGGATAATGTATATGTCGATAATGATGATAGACTTCAGGCCAAGGTGAACAGCATTTTAACAACGGTCAACTCTCAGATAGAGCAGACTATGATGGAGAAGGATAGGGACCTTGACAGGATAAAGCACGGTGACGAACTGCCTCCGGGGGTACTGCGCAGGACAACAGTCTTTGTCGCCAGCAAGAAAAAGCTGCAGGCCGGAGATAAAATGGCCGGACGCCATGGAAACAAAGGTGTTATAGCGAAGATAGTTCCCGAAGCGGACATGCCTTATCTGCCCGACGGTACACCCCTGGATATCGTTCTTAATCCTCTCGGAGTGCCCAGTCGTATGAATATCGGGCAGCTTCTGGAGACACAGCTTGGTTGGGCGGCTAAGATATTGGGTATGACGACATCCACGCCGGTTTTTGACGGTGCCAATGAGAAGGATATCAGCGATGCCATGAAAGCGGCCAAACTTCCGGTATCCGGGAAAATAGAACTTTGTGACGGTTATACGGGAGTGCCTTTTGACCAGCAGGTGACCGTGGGGTACATCTACATGATGAAGCTCGCGCATCTGGCGGACGATAAGATGCACGCCAGATCCATAGGCCCGTATTCTCTTGTAACGCAGCAGCCGCTTGGTGGTAAGGCTCAGTTCGGAGGCCAGAGATTCGGGGAGATGGAAGTATGGGCCCTTGAAGCGTACGGAGCCGCGTATACGCTGCAGGAGCTTCTTACGGTCAAGAGTGATGACGTAGTGGGCCGTACAAAGATATATGAGACCATTGTTAAGGGAGAGAATATGCTCGAGCCCAGCACACCAGAATCGTTCAACGTGCTGATTAAAGAGCTTCAGAGTCTGTGTCTGGATGTCCATCTGGAACAGAATGAAAAAGACAAAGATAAAATCGAGGAATAAAGCTTATGTTGCGCAAAGTTAACAAATTTGACTCCGTTCGCATACAGATAGCGTCACCCGAGAAAATAAAAGAATGGGCGACCCGTAAAGTGGGGAACCGCAGCGTGCTGTTTGAGGTTAAAAAGCCTGAAACGATAAATTACAGGACGCTGAAGCCGGAAAGAGACGGCCTTTTCTGTGAAC
>CAZUYM010000061.1:2535-7735 GCA_964624805.1 uncultured Planctomycetia bacterium | reverse complement strand
GTTGTTGGAAGCGGGGATACTTAAGCCTCCGCTCCATGTTCCGGAATTTGTAGGGCGAAAGTAAATTACAAAGGTTGAGCGTATAGAGGATAGGCCCAAAATATGTCATTCCCGCCCTGTACCAGGGCAAGCTCGGTACAGGATAAACTCCAGCGGGAATCCAATGGAAACAATATTTTTACGAGATCCCCGCTGTTGCGGGGATGACGTTTCTCAACCTTAACCTCAAGCTTAACCTGAATATTTGGTTTACTATGCATAAAACGGGCGCATATCTGAGAGAAAAATACGGCAGGTGGGGCTGGATGGGGCAGCGCACTCATGACGCTGACGGTATCAACCGGGTCCTGCAGCTGGATTTTATAATAAGCTGTGATCATGGTTCCGAGATACCGTATTTTTTCAGGGAAGAAGATGTTTTCTCTGTGGAAAAGGAACTAAAAATACGACGGAACTGGTCCAACGAGGACCTGAAAACCAGCCTTAACGGTCCGATAGGACGAAGGGTCTTTGAACGGTTTGAGAGTTACTCCGAGGGTATTAATCTTCTTTGTTACAGGTCTGTCAAAAAACTTGAGACTCTGGCCGGAAAGCTTCAGCGTGTTCCGAGGATCTATGCTATGCCGGAGAAGCTGAAGAAACATTTTGATAACAAACTGCTTCTTCACAGGAACCTCGAGTCGCTGTCTTTACCAAAAATACCCGGACTGATCGAAAGGCCGGGCAGGATCACTTTTGATCTGCTAAGGAAAGAACTTTCACTTCCTTTTGTCGTCCAGTTTCCCTATGGATCAAGCGGAAGCTCCACATTCATAATAAGACGTGAAAAGGACTATGCCGCGCTTGTAAGATCTTTTCCCGAAGAGCAGGCAGTCATGAAACGTTATATCGACGGGTATTCGCTTAATATGAACGCTGTGACGGTGTCTGACGGAAACGGAGTTAAAGTATTCGCGTCGGTACCCTCAGTGCAGATAACCGGGATCCCTGAATGCAGCAACTCTGAATCAGCTTTCTGCGGAAACGATTATGCCGCGGCGAAATGGGTAAAAAAAGAGATAGTGAAAGAGGTGCAGTCCCAGATAAAAGTTGTCGGGCAATGGATGGCCGAGAAAGGGTTTCGCGGTGTTTTTGGAATGGATTTTATGGTAACCGGAGGAAAGGCCTATCCGGTCGAGATCAACCCGCGGTTCCAGAATTCTACATCGCTTTATACCTTGCTCAGCACTGTTGCCAAGACATGCAAGTGGACGCCGTTCATGCTTCACATCGCTGAATTTCTACAGGCCGACGACGAAGTGATGCGTAAGTATGCCGAGCTTTTTCCGGAGGACGGTCTGATGTGTCCGGTAAAAGGGAGTCAGGTAATATTGCATAACAGAATGACCAGGCACAGGGTGACAGGAGAAATAGAGCCGGGCATATATCACTTTGACGGCGGTAAGCTGTCGTTTCTAAGACACGCGGCTTCTCTTGCTGATTGCGAAAGTGAGAGGGATATTCTCATCACATGCGGCGTGCCGCGTAAGGGTACGGTTGTAGAGCCCAACGCGCCTATTTGCAAGGTACAGTCGCTGAATAATATCATAGATCCTTCAAATCTGAAGCATCTTACCGCGGAAGGGCGTGAAATAGTCGCGGATGTGTACAGAAAACTTGAATTAAAAACCGTACGAAGAACCGAAATGGCGGGGGCCGTATGATAAAGCGTGATCCGAAGTTTTATACAACAGGATATGAGGGGGATGACCCGAGTAAGGCTCCTTTCTATCTACGGTCACTTGTATTCGACGGTGACGGAGGGGATGTTAATACTGAGCTGGTGAAGAGATTCAACGAGCTTCTTCGTAAAAATAACGTATGCCGTGAATGTAAACTGACAGGCTTTCCCGCGGGAACGGGAAATTTTCCTTCCAAGATAGTAGTCATAAACGCTTCGCATGACGATCTGCCAACATCATATGAGACCGCGCGTGTTTTCAGTGAACTTTGTTCCGAAAAAGGGAAAACGACGGACGTGGTAGTGGTTAACCGCCGTGAAGATCTTCTCAAAGAGGTCAATGCCGATCCGGATACTACGCTTGTAATGAGCCAGTGTGTGGATAAAAATGTGTACGACCTGGCCCTGGCCGAGGAATTCCATCAGAAGGGAATAGTCCTGGTGCCGGGGATAGTGACCGCTCCGGGAAGTGTTTTTTCCGACAAGGACAGTACGTATCGTCTTCTGTCGAATGAAGGGGCCGACTGGAATAAGGTGGCCAGATATAAAAAGGTCTCGCCGGAAGACAGGACAGTTAAGGAAGTGGTTGACGGCATATTTGACGCTATTGATGAACTCGAACAAGTTACGGGTGATATAACATTTTTTGTGAAGCCTCATGAAGGCGGCGGCGGTCTTGGAGGGTTTCGTATCACGAAGGTAAAAGACGGCTATATAATCCCGGACCTTTCAAAAGTCACCGGTGACGCATCCGAGATACATCCTACTTTTATAGATTTTGATACGGCCAACGATAACAAGTTGCGGGAACTCTTGTGGATATACCGTCTTTTTTACGGAGATCCCAAGTTGCGGGAGAACTACCTTAAGGTGGATCTCCCCGTTATCGATAAGGGAGAGAAAGAAGCCATAGGCATATTAAGGGAATATCTTACGGGCAGTGAAATAAAGCGCCATCAGAAGCTCGCGGGTATGGTATTAAAGCCTGAGGCGGCGCATAAGCGGCTGGTTGATGCCATAGGAATATTCGAGAAAAAATTTTACAGAAGATATGTACCGCTGGTAAATGAGCATATTGATTTTGGTTTGTGGGGGCTCAGGGCGCATTACCGGTTCTCGAAAGATGGCCCGGTCCTTGAGACAATATATCACAGGATATTTCAGCTCGGGTTCACTGAAGAAGGCCTTGGGTATGTAGGCTCAGATAATATTTCCAACAAACAGACGGGCGACCTTGAAATAACCAGGCTAGGACCGATCAACAAAATAATGGTGGAAGCTGTCGGCGGGGAGAAAATGCTTTTTGAGACGCTGCTCAAGGGCGCGGAGGCCTTAGCGTCTCTGGCTGAACTTGTGCAGGAAGAGGAACGAGGGCATGTCCCGCTTCGCCTGCAGCTTGATCTTGCCGCGATATCCCAGAAGATAGGGGAAGGCAATGCTGATACCGCCCGAGGTCTGTGCCTGGCGTCAAGGTGGCCGGAATTTGTCCGCAACGCGAGAGGATGGCTGGAGGACAGTTTGGATTATTACGCGTGGAAAAAGGGAAAATAGTCCACGGACGACAGTCGACTGTCCACTTTTGGTGGACCGTGGTCTGTGGTCGATCGACCTGATATTTTATAACCGGGAGCACCATGAGTTCTGTCTGGATAATGATCATATCCGTCGCCGCGTTCGCGGTGGCATATAAGTTTTACGGTAACTTTATCGCTAGAAAGATCTTTTTCGCGAACCCGAAGAATGCCGTACCCAGTGAAGAATTAAGAGACGACGTCGATTATGTTCCCACGAACAAGGAAGTCCTTTTCGGGCATCATTTCGCGTCGATCGCGGGTACGGGCCCCATAGTGGGACCCGCGATAGCCGTTATCTGGGGATGGGTTCCGGCTATTGTTTGGATAATACTGGGGTCTATTTTCGCCGGAGCGGTGCATGACTATGGGGCACTGATAATGTCAACCAGGAAAAAAGGCGTGTCGATCGGAGAACTTTCCCGGGAGGTTATCAACCCCAGGGTTAGAAAACTGTTCCTGTTCGTCATAGTGTTCTCCCTATGGATAGTTGTAGCTATTTTCGGGATGGTAATGGCTGTCATTTTTAAGATGTATCCCCAGGCAGTCTTTCCCGTGTGGATCCAGATACCGATCGCGATGGCGGTAGGGTGGCTGGCATATAAAAAGAATATGAACATAACAGTTCTTTCTTTGGTAGCGGTCGTTCTTATGTATATCTCTATTCTGATCGGAGTGCATATGCCGCTGTCTATGCCGGGGATCTTCGGGCTGACCCCGATGGCGATATGGATAATACTTCTTTTTGCTTATGCCTACGTAGCGTCGGTACTGCCTGTCTGGAGCCTGCTGCAGCCGCGTGATTACGTGAACTCCCATCAGCTGATAGTGGGGCTGGTTCTGATAACTCTCGGCGTTTTCGCAGCTCGTCCGGAGATGGTAGCGCCTGCGGTACAGCTCGCGCCGAAAGGGGCGCCGCCGATACTGCCGTTTTTGTTCATCACGATAGCGTGCGGGGCGATATCAGGATTCCACTCGCTCGTCAGTTCCGGCACGAGCTCTAAACAGCTCAGGAATGAGGAAGACGTCCATTTTATCGGTTACGGCGGCATGCTTACGGAAGGGCTGCTTGGAGTGCTGGTGGTAATAGCCGTTGCCGCGGGCATAGGCATGTATGTGAAGACCGACAGCGGAGAGGTATTGCGCGGCATATCAGCCTGGAATCATCATTACTCAAGCTGGGAAGTGGCGCAGGGGCTGTCCGCCAAGGTGACGGCGTTCGTGAACGGGGCGGCTAATATGCTGAAAGTGCTGGGTATTCCGCTTAAATACGGGCAGGCTGTTGTGGGAGTTCTCATAGCCTCTTTTGCCGGAACGACGCTTGATACGGCTACACGCATACAAAGATATGTTGTCACAGAACTGGCCGCGGACTATAATATAAAACCTCTTCAGCATAGATATGCCGCCACTGCTGTCGTAGTTCTGGCGGCGGCGGCGCTGGCTTTTGCGAAGGGCGGTGGGCAGGGAGCTCTGATGTTATGGCCGCTGTTCGGCGCAAGTAACCAGCTGCTTGCCGGCCTGGGACTTCTGGTCGCTTCGGTGTATCTTATGAAAGAAGGCAGGGGCAGAGTATGGCCCACGGTCGTTCCTATGGTCTTTATGGTAGTAACTTCAAGCTGGGCCATGGTGGTGGGAATAGTTTACTTTTTCAGTACGGGTTCTTATTATCGGTTCGTGATAGGAGTTTTGCTGCTGGTCCTGGAAATATGGATGATCGTGGAAGCGGTAGTATGTATTAGAGGGATAAGGGTTAAGGTTAAGATTAAGATTGAGGGTTGAGGGTTGAAAATGGTGCGCGCCTGTAGCTCAGCTGGATAGAGCAACTGGCTTCGAACCAGTAGGTCGCAGGTTCGAATCCTGCCGGGCGCGCCAGTTTTTTAAGAAGGAGTCGAAGGGAGCCGATGAG
>CAZUYM010000061.1:0-2435 GCA_964624805.1 uncultured Planctomycetia bacterium | reverse complement strand
CGAGCGATAGCGAGGATCAGTAGGATGATATGAGCCCGAAGGCGCCGAATCCTGCCGGGCGCGCCAGTTTTTTAAGAAGGAGTCGAAGGGAGCCGATGAGGCTCTAATAAAGAGAGTTTCCGAGATGGGAGGAAACGACAACATGCGAATCGGCGGGTGGCCGACCGGAGGGCGTAAACATTTTCTGATACGAGCGATAGCGAGGATCAGTAGGATGATATGAGCCCGAAGGCGCCGAATCCTGCGACCCTCGCATGTGGCTCGGGGCTGGTTTTCCTGCCTCGAGCGCTATGGTTGATAAGGGTTTAACAGATTAATTAAATGATTTGGATTTTGGATTTCATTTGGATTTTGGGTTTTGGATTTTGAAATTAATACGAGGTGATTGTTAAGCACTCTTAATTATTGCAGGGAGGCAAAACAAATGTCAGAACATATTATTCCACAGGATGAAGTGCCGGCAGTTCACGATGAACTTGTCGCCGGCATCAAAGATTATATGAAAAGCCATGGATTTAAAAAGGCTCTGGTAGGCCTTTCCGGAGGGATAGATTCGGCTTTAACATGCGCCCTGGCTGCAGAAGCGGTGGGAAGTGAGAATGTTATGGGCATATCCATGCCTTCAAAATATTCCTCAAAAGAAAGCGAACAGTACGCCAGAACTCTTGCCGAAAAGCTGGGCATCGAGTTTAAGGTCGTTCCCATAGGCGATGTTTATGAGAGTTATCTTGAGCTCTTAGAGAAAGACCTTGAAGGGGACGAAAAGTCCGCCATAGAGATCTATCATCAAAACATACAGGCGAGGATACGGGGTAACATTCTCATGGCTTTTTCGAACAGGTTCGGTTTTCTCGTTCTTGCAACCGGCAACAGGAGTGAGGCTATGATGGGGTATTGCACTCTTTACGGAGATACGGTAGGGGGGCTTGCTGTTCTTTCGGGTCTGCTGAAAACGGGTGTATATCAGGTGGTGGAATATATAAACCGGGATAAAGAGATCATTTCCCGCCAGATAATAGACCGCGTTCCGTCGGCCGAACTTAAGCCGGGTCAGGCGGATCATGATTCTCTTCCGCCATATGATGTCCTGGACAGGATACTTTATTATCATCTTGATGAAAATTGTACAGCCGAAGAACTGGAAAAGAAGGGTTTTGATCCGGACGTGGTGAAAGAGGTCCTCTCTGCGATAGTCAGGACAGAATATAAGAGGTGCCAATGTCCTCCGGGGATAAAACTCGCCAGAGGAGTTAAGAAATAACATGGCAGAAAATATTGCATTTTTCACGGTTTCATGATATACATTTACTCCAAGGTCCCGGAAGTGACCGTGCCGGGCGGCGCTTAACGGGGGAACAATAATAAAAGAGGTGAACAATGGCAAACGAGACTGTTTTTAAGAGATATAAAGGTAATCCGATAATCACCGCGAACGCGGTACCGCGCGCTAACAGTATACATAATAGCGCTATAGTGCCTTTCAAAGACGGATACGCGGGTATTTTCAGAGTGGACGAGATAGATTTCAATTTTACCATGCACGTAGGGTTCAGTAAGGACGGCCTTAAGTGGGATATAGATCCTGAAGTGCTTATCCTGTCGGGTGGCCATGAAGATATACGCATAGCCGAGAGGACATATGATCCCAGACTGACGAAGATAGAAGATACCTACTATTTTACCTGGTGTGTCGATTCTCCGTACGGACCGTACATAGGGATGGCTACCACGGAAGATTTTAAGACTTTTCACCAGAAGGAGAACCTTACGCTGCCGGCGAACCGCAACTGTGTTATTTTTCCGCGTAAAATAGATGGCAACTATGCCATGCTGAGCCGTCCCAGCGATATGGGGCACACTCCTTTCGGGAATATGTTCTATTCCTCAAGCCCCGATATGGTGCATTGGGGTAAACACAGGTTCACTTTCGGGACGGTCAGAAGCAGCTGGCAGTCCACGAAGATCGGTCCCGGACCTGCCCCGATAGAGATAGATGAAGGGTGGCTGCTCATATACCACGGTGTATGGACAAGCTGTAACGGTTACCTGTACTATGCAGGCGGAGCTATTCTGGATAAAGATAAGCCCTGGAAAGTCCTTTACAGGACTAAGGATTATATGATCGCTCCCACCGAGATATACGAAAGAGTGGGGGATGTCCCTAATGTAGTATTCCCGAGTTCTGCGGTGGTCAACAACGGGACAATGAGGCTGTATTACGGCTGCGCGGATACGTGTATTTCGGTAGCTGAGGCCAAAATGGACGATATTATCGGCTTTATAAAGAACCATAGTCTGTAGAGCCCGGTATTATTCATATATACTTGAAGTAATAATGATATTCATGATATAATACGCTCCTGAAAATGGGGTAATACATCGGTGCCCGCATAGCTCAGTTGGTAGAGCAACTGACTCTTAATCAGTGGGTCCAA
>CAZUYM010000060.1:0-7809 GCA_964624805.1 uncultured Planctomycetia bacterium | reverse complement strand
ACTTTTTCGGCAAGCTCCCTCAAATGTATATGCCCCGGAATTACCTCACTAAATTAATTATCTATCCCGATTATGGTCCTTACCAGTTCTTTGTCTGTATAACCCATCGCCTTAAAAAGTGAACGATGCGGCGCTCTCTCAAGCCCCTTTTTCATCTGATCTGATCTCATAGTATCTCCTTTTTTATACACAGATAAACACTGATATACAGCTAGACAAACTCGTCAGACAGATGATCTCTGATATCTGCGATCATCTGTGTTCCCATCTGCGATCATCTGTGTTATTAATATGCTACTCCCTTGAGCTCTTCTACATAGTGCTGCGCCGAGAAAGCCGCGGTCGCGCCGTCACCACAGGCTGTAACTATCTGATGTAACAGCTTGTGGCAGCAATCACCGCCGGCGAATATCCCGGAGGCGGATGTCTTCATCTCATTGTCCACCAGGATACAATGTTTATCATCAATATCTACGACACCCTGAGCAAAATCCGTATTGGGCGTCCACCCGACAAATATAAAAGCTCCTTCGCACTTTATCTCCGATATGTCCCCCGTCTTGACGTTCCGGATCTTCACTCCCTCTACCTTTTCACTTCCCGAAACCTCTTCTACGACAGAGTCCCAGACGAAAGACAGTTTTTCATTGGCATCCGCCCTTTCCTTGAGGATGCTGGTCGCCCTGAAACGGTCCCTTCGATGTACTATCGTGACTTTACGTCCGAACTTTGCAAGAAAGATAGCCTCTTCCACCGCGGTATCCCCGCCACCTACCACTATTATATCTTTATCCTTAAAAAATATGGCGTCACAGATAGCGCAGTATGATATCCCTCTTCCCGTCAGTTCTTTTTCTCCGGGGATATCCAGTTTTTTCGGTTGAGCCCCGCTCGCTATAACAACGGCAAGCGCGCTGTAACTCGAGCTGTCGCATTCGACCTTCCACACCGGAAGATCGCCCCCCTCATCTCGTGTGATATTCCTGACAGTGTCCTGGGCGCAGATAAGCCCGAATTTTTCACCCTGTTTTTTAAGATCGCTTATCAGCTTATACCCCCCGATAGCTTCAATGCCCGGATAATTCTCTATATTCCCGGTCATCGTAGCCTGGCCCATTATCGCCATGCTCTCTACAAGCACCGCTTTCATCCTGCCCCTGGCGGCATATATCCCCGCAGTAAGACCCGCCGGGCCTCCGCCAATTATAACTATGTCGTACACTTGTTCTGCCATTATCCCCCTTAATGAGACCATGATTTACTCGACCAGCTTGCATATAAATCATATGGTCGAATTGACCCCGCCCTTTTTAACTATTCATAAGCTACACTTCTAATAAACAAAAGGGCGGGGTTGTGTTCGGCCAAACAACTTATGTTCGCCCTTCTCCATAAGTTGTGGCCTCTCACAAATGTATTATATGCCCTGCCTGTACCGCAATAAAATTCTCGTGATACTTCCCCTTAAACATCCTTCTGGGCTTGTCGCCCGAACAATGCGTAGGGCCTGCCTTCATAACACCGAGGTCGTCAAAACCTTTTATGACCTCTCCTATATCATCTCTTTCCATCTCTCCAAGATGAAAACCCCCGAAGACCATGTAAAGCTGTTTGACCTTCATCTTTTTCTTTATAACCTCGAGCATGTTGATTATCCCGGGGTGCGCGCAACCGGTAATAACGGAGACTCCCATATCCCCTTTCACCACAAGTGCCTGCTCGGATACGACTTCGCCCTTATGTTCCCCCTCTATCGTTCCCGTTACATATATATTTTCCGTGATCCGTGTGAATTTTTCCGCCAGGACAAGCTTGCCTCCGGATTCAGAAACACAATCCTTGAAAGTGTCGCTGAAAGAAGGGCAGGCATAAACCTCCAAGCCCTTCTTTTCTTTCAAAAGCTCCCACAATCCTCCGGTATGGTCCCAGTGATCGTGAGATATTACCACTTTCTGGAGATCGGACGGAAAAACCATCATTCGCCTCATGTTCTCCGTCAGAGAATTGGCACCGCCCCCCGCGTCGAACAGTACCTTCCCGTCAACCAGACAGGAAAATCCGTGCCCCGAAAGGAGGCCTCGTTTCGCTTTTTCATCATAAAGGACTTTAACGTACATTGTTCAGATTCCAGATTGTAGATTTTAGATTACAGATTCCCGTTTACAGTTTACAGTTCACCATTTACAGTTTACCGTTCTCCAAATATCTTCGTTCCTATGCGCACGATATTCGCGCCTTCTTCTATCGCCACCTTGTAGGAATTGGTCATCCCCATAGAAAGATATCTCATTTCCACTCCGGGGATATCCTCTTCCTTAAGCTGCTCGTATATTTTTCTGGTCTGGGCAAAGAACGGCCGGGCATCTTCCGGGTCTCCGCTGAAAGGCCCCATTGTCATCAAACCCCGGACCTTTATATTCTCAAGGCCTGCTATCCTGCGGACCAGGGCGGACGCTTCCTCCGGCATAACACCGTATTTCTGAGGCTCTCTTCCCGAATTTATTTCCACAAAGACCGTCATCACTTTGCCGAGAGTCCCGCATCTTTTGTCTATCTCCAGGGCAAGGTCCTCTGAATCCACTGTCTCTATAACGTCAAAGACCTCTACCGCTTTTTTTATTTTATTTTTCTGCAGATGGCCGATAAAATGCCATCTGGCCGCGCTTCCTATGACAGAAAATGCCTCACGTCCTTCCTGCACATAGTTCTCGCCTATGGCCCGTACCCCTGCTTCAACAGCTTCAAGTACCTCCTGAGGGGTCCGGGTCTTCGCGGCAGCCACCAGCTCTACTCCGGCTGGGAGCTCCCTGGTAATTTCCTGAACATTTTTTCTTATGTGGCCCTTTGTCATATCAGAATATATCGACGACTATCGGTCGTTTTCTTTCAGCAATTTTACTATATCATCTAACTGCAGGGATATTTTACGTAAAAGATCGGTTTGTTCCTTCTGGGAACGTTCCTGCTCCTCTTGCACCTTTTTGGCCTGAGAGGCCAACTTACTCATATCTCCCAGTTTACTCATATCGAACATATCCTAAACCTCCCCCTTTCGCCTCTTTCTCTAGACCTTAAACAGGCAGAAAATAATTATATACCTTATATTATTATTATACAAGCGGGGATTTGAGAGGTTATCTCATCATAAGAATAGCGAGAACCGTCACATTTACAAGCGCTACCAACAGACACGCCCCGAAAATGCCCAATACAGGAATAAGAAAAGCCGATGCCAAAAGCGCTCCGGCACAGGCCCCCAGAAGGTCTAAACCGTAGCTGAGACCGGCGACACGGCCGACACTTTTTTTGTCTTCGAGATATATCTTATTGGCCAGAGGGAACTGTATCCCCCCTATGATGCCGGCGACCGCGGGAAGAAGGGGAAAAACTATATTGGAACCCATCCATGAGACCGTATCGCCTCGCGCCCCCGAAAGCCACATGAAGATCACCGGTAAAAGGAGCGGGTATATGCAGATGCTTACCTGCGTCCACGTAAAGACCTTCATGTCGTCTTTTATCCGACCCATGACTTTCGTGATCAGCCATCCGCCAAACGCCAGGCCTACCATAAAAGAAGTGATGATCATTCCCAGCTTGTAAAACACATATCCGTATATCACCTGAAAGGAGATCATCACAGCTATCTGAAAACTTATCTCCGCGAAGCCCGTAGTCATCACCGCGAGCAGCACCGCCTTCTGAGATCTTCTTCGCCTGTTCAGAAAAATAAGAAATATCATAAGAAAACAGCCGACTGTAAGTACCGTCCAGATCTTTCCGGGTGTCGCGGAATATAGCAGCTCGCGAAAGAAGGACGGATCAAAATGCGTGCTCCAGAATACGGTAGCGTAATAATATGAAACCGGCCTGAAATCCCGGTTCTCTTCAACTCCCGCATCGGCGGTTATTGTCTCTTCCGCGTATTTCACCCTTTCGGCTGAAAGCTTATCTATGAGATAATAATCACGCACATACACCGCATCCACTGACCTTGCCGACATCCTTTCCATCAGGGTATCCGTATCCCTGATAAGGCTTCCGGTTTTCTTTGACGCTATGAAATATACGGTATCTCCCGGGATCATAAACACATCCGGGAATACCGCGTTCACACTGAGATAGATCGAGCCCAGATAGTCCCTGAGCTCCGTGCTGATGTAATTTTCAGAAGATGTAAGAGCGAACGATACGACCCCCTCGGCTCTCATAACACGGCTCAGTTCCTTGAAAAACCCGACTGTGTAAAACCTGTTTATCTGAGCGGTATATGGATCTCCCAGGCTGATGATGACACAATCATATTTACGGTTCGTGCGTTTCACGAAAAACCGTCCGTCGGCATTGATAATATTTACACGGGGATCTTTAAGCGGGATGATACTTTCCGGAGAAAGATACTCTTCCGCCATGGAGATAATGGTGGGGTCGAGCTCTACGTAATCCACGCTTTGTACCGGGTGCTTAAGAACTTCCTCCAAAAGGCCCCCAACGCCTCCGCCTATAAGAAGTACATTTTTCGGATCATCGTGTTCAAGGAGCGCGAAATGGACGGATTCTTCCGAAGATAGTCTGTCCGGAACGGTATAAAGGTGCAGACCATTCTCGTAGAATGAACGCTGCGAGCCTCTTTCTGTAACCGTTATATTCCCGTATACCGAATCTTTAGACCCCAGAACGTTAAATCCCTGCCAGAGTCTCTGGAGGGAGAATTCCCGGAGCCATGAACCCCCTCCCGCCGCCAGCGCGAAGATAAATAATATCATAACAGCCGCAAAAATGCGGGTAACCGACCGCTTCATACGACCGTTTTCCCCATAACGCTGCATCATCACCGCCGCCGCCATATTGAGCAGCGACAAAGAAAGGAGTATGTTCAAAGGGCCGACGAAGCGAATTAGAAAGCAGCTTACCGCTACCCCCCCGACCAGAGCTCCTACCGCCTCGAGTACATATACCCTCGCTATACTCTCCGACGGCATCTCCTGATCTCCCTTGTAGACGCGGCATGCAAGGCTGAACATATATCCCATTATCGCGCAGGGAACAGCGAGTATCACAAAACTTGAAACGATCATCGGGGGATATCCCACTATTTCGCCTGCCGACATCCCCATTATGCCTTTCGCTGACCTTATCGCCAGGAGCGTCACCGGAATGACTATCGCCAAAGTGAACTGTAGAAATGAGAAAACACGTACGCGCGCGTGTATCCTGTCGGAAAACCTTCCCAGAACGGCACTGCCGAAAGCTCCCCAGACAAGCCAGCTGGCAAGTATCACACCAATGGATATTTCGTTACCGTAGAACACGACCAGAAACTCTCGCATGAAGATCATCTGCGAGACGATAGCGGTGGCCCCCGCGAGGATGATAGAGAATATGATGGTTTTTCTAGAAGTCATATTGGTCTTGGGTCCTGGGTATCGGGTATCGGGTATTGAGTCCAGAACGTGGGTAATAAAACCCAATACTCAATACGCACTACTCAATACCATTAAAAAAAATTCTGTCCGCTATACTCTAAACGCTCTGCCCTGCTGTCATTCCGCCTGTCCGCCGTAGCCAGATACAACCTAAATAGGTTGGCGAAGGCGGAAGCGAGGCCAAAAGGCCGGGTCGAGGAATCTCTTTCAGATCCTTCGATTCATTCGCTTCGCTCACTCTCTCAGGATGACATTCGGTCTTATAACTTGCGTCATTTCACTCCGCAAGTTATGTCCTCATGTCACTTCCAGATCCCCGCAATGCTGTATCCGCAGAATTCGCATTTACCTTCGGAAGATACTTTGTTCTCCAGGACTTTGTATCCCAGCCTTTTTATTACCACCTTGCCGCATCCCGGACAGACTGTGCTTTCCATCTTCATCTCCGGGACGTTGCCGATATATACATAATGCAGTCCCTCCGCCAAAGCTATATCTTTGGCCTGCTTCAAAGTCTCTACAGGTGTCGGGTAAAGTGACCGGAGCTTGTACTGCGGCCAGAAGCGGGAAAAATGCAGCGGCACATCCGCACCGAGGTTCTGCCGTATCCACCTTACCATTTTCTTTATGTCGCCCATATTATCGTTAAGAGTAGGCACGATCAGATTCGTGATCTCGACCCAA
The DNA here is from genome assembly GCA_964624805.1 of uncultured Planctomycetia bacterium. Taxonomy (GTDB): domain Bacteria; phylum Omnitrophota; class Gorgyraeia; order Tantalellales; family Tantalellaceae; genus Tantalella. The sequence continues at coordinate 1,699 of CAZUYM010000060.1, read as the reverse complement.
ACGCCCTGTTCTTTCATTATGGTAAGCGTGGCGAGGATATTGTCCAGTTTCTGGGCGCATACTTCCCGCAGATATTTATCGTTGAATCCTTTGAAATCGACATTGGCGGCGTCGACGAAACGGCACGCGTGCCTTAAAGGCTCGGGGTTTATCTTTCCGCCTGTCACCCAAATGTTATATATGCCCGCTTTCCTCGCCTGCTTAGCGGCCTCTATGGCATACTCGTAGAAAATGATCGGTTCTGTATATGTGTAAGCTATGGACCGGCACCCGTTAGAAGACGCGGCAGAAACAACCTCCGCACAAGTCATGCGCCTGTTGGTAGTCTCCTCGGGAGGTCTTTGAGAAATAGTCCAGTTCTGGCAGTATTTACAACGGGAATTACAGCCGGCGGTAGCTATGGAAAATGACCGGCTTCCGGGAAGCATATGGTACATCGGCTTTTTTTCTATGGGATCCACATGCACCGAGCAGATAAGCTCGTAGACCAGTGAGTACAGTTTGCCGTCGATCGGCTCACGCACGCGGCAGAACCCCCTCTGCCCGTTGGACAGAGTGCACCTGTTAAAGCACAGCTGGCATTGAACGGCCTCAGAACCCATCTTCTCGTAGAAAAGGGCCTCGTGCATGCCTCGTTTTTCAGGTATCGAGGCAAAAGCCTTGTATTTAGAAAAAACCCCTAACAGGTAGGATGAAGCCCCCAGAGACACGCCGGCGGTGACGCAGGCTTTAAGAAAATCTTTCCTGGTGAACTTTTTATGCCATAAGTGCTCGAGTTTTTGAATATGATCCATCATCTCAGATACCCTGACATTCATTTTACCATCTTTTGCTGACGGTATTATTTTTTTTTACTTGTTTGCCACCCTTATCTGTATCTTCTCCGCCAGTTTCCTGTCTATCGCGAACTGGCTTTCCCCCATCCGGAACAAATAAGTAGGTCTTTTTCTGATAAGCCGTATGGATAAACCCGGCAGGACTCCCATGGAAGTCAGCTTGTCAAAAACTTCAGTCCTGTCCGCTTTTATGTACGCTATTTTCCCCCTGTCCTTCACATCACATTCAGAAAGAGGCATGATCATCTTCCGTGGACGGCGTTTACTGTCCCGGCAACAGGTTCCCTGCGGTATAGGCTTACCGTGAGGACATTTCTCGGGATGCCCGAGAAGCGTACAAATATTCTCTTCCACTTCCTTCTGAAGAACATGTTCGAATTCACACCCGATTTCATGCATCTTTTTTTTGTTGATGTTCAGCACGTCCGTAAGAAGGCATTCTGCCAACCTGTGGCGCCGCACACAACTGCGGGCTTCATCCCAGCCTTTTTTTGACAGCTCAAGGCGCTCTTTTCTCCGCCTAGCGTATCCCTGGTCTATCAATTCTACGGCTACCGGATCATCAAAAACGATCTCCATCTCCCACCCCGAATGAAGCTCTTTGTTCTCTATCCAGTATTTTTCCAGTATCTCCTGCGCTCTTTCAGAGATGTTCATCGGTGCCTCCCGTTTTATAGACTTACCCCCAGCAGTTTCAATATCGAATTAAGCAAAAAACCCACAAAAAACGCGAAAGGAAATATAAAAATCGCCATACCGATCGCCATGGCTTTTCCCCTTTCCTTCCAAGTGACCGAGAAATGCGCCACACACGGTATAAAAAGTGTAAGGACGACCGCCGCAACAAGAAGACCGTTGCCGCT
>CAZUYM010000059.1:0-7922 GCA_964624805.1 uncultured Planctomycetia bacterium | reverse complement strand
AAAGGGATTACGGAGATTGGGGCAGCTTACGGGCATGAATTAGCTTGGCGCGGGGGGCTGGGATTTAGGGATTACGGAGATTAAAAAAAAGATTACGGAGATATATTGGCAGGGCGCAGGGCGCGTGGAGCTGGGGAATGGAAACTATAAAATAGAGATTAAGGAAAAAAAATGATAAGTATACTGAAGAAAATGTTCGGAACGCAGAACGAAAGACAGCTTAAAAAGATCCAGCCGATAGTGGATGAAATAAATGCTTTGGAGGAAGGTCTTAAGTCTTTGTCTGACGAGGAATTAAAGGCGCGCGCAAACCGCGTAAGGGAAGAAATAACGGCGGCGAATAAAGCGCTGGAGCCTGAAATAAGGGAAATTCAGGAGCTGGTGTCCACCGCCGCGTCTGAGCAGGAACGCAACAAGCAGAAAAAGCGGCTGAAGGAAGTTAAGAACCGTATTTTGGACGAAAAAATGCCCGAGGTGTTCGCTATGGTCAGGGAGGCATCTTGCAGGACGATAGGTCTTAGGCATTTTGATGTGCAGCTTTTAGGAGGGATAGTCCTTCATCAGGGGAAAATAGCTGAGATGACTACCGGTGAAGGTAAAACGCTGGTCGCTACTTTGCCGGTAACGCTTAACGCGTTCAGCGGAGAGAGTGTCCATGTCGTGACGGTTAACGATTATCTTGCCAGCAGGGACTGCGAGTGGATGGGCCCGGTCTACAAGTTTATGGGGCTTTCGGTTGGTGTAATACAGCACGACATGAGACCGGAAGAAAGAAAAAAGGCTTACGCCTGCGATGTGGCATACGGTACGAACAATGAATTCGGGTTTGATTATCTCAGAGACAATATGGTCGCGGATGAGGAAGATGTGGTCCAGGGGTATCCGAGTTACGCGATAGTCGATGAGGTTGATTCCATTCTTGTGGACGAGGCAAGGACACCGCTTATTATATCGGGTCCCGTTGACGAGACGAACGAAGCGTATAACGAGATGCGCCCTGTGGTACAGGAAGTCGTAAGGTCGCAGAACAAACTGGTAAGCGATTATCTATCGGAGTTCAGAAAGAGCGTGACGGGTGGAAAAGAAGAAGAGGCGGGTCAGCTGTTATATCTCATTCACAAAGCCGATCCCAAGAACAGGGAGTTCCTGGATATAATAATGAAAGACATGAAGTCAAAGTCGATGTTCGACAAGACGCAGAGTGTTTTTGAAGGTAAGGTCATGGAGAAGGAGCGTAACGATCTTCTCGAGCAGCTGTTCTACGTGTTTGACGAGAAGAGCAGGGAGGCCACTTTTAGCGCTAAGGGGCAGAGCCTGATGAAAGATAAATTCGGCATAGAGTTCATGCTCGAAGACATCGAAGCGCGTCTGGCGGAGCTGGCCGACGAGGACATCCCTGTAGAGGAGAAGGTTGTCCTTGAAACGGAACTTGTGACGGTATATTCCGCGCAGCAGAGGAACGTCGAAAGTGTTAAGCAGCTCTTGAAGGCGTATATCTTGTTTCAGAAAGACGTTGATTATGTGGTGAAGGATAACAAGATAATGATAGTGGACGGGTTCACGGGCAGGATGATGCCCGGTCGGAGGTTCTCTGACGGCATACATGAGGCCATAGAGGCAAAAGAACGCGTAGAGGTGCAGAGGGAAAGCCAGACGCTTGCCACGATAACTCTCCAGAATTATTTCCGGATGTACGATAAACTTGCAGGCATGACAGGTACGGCAAAAACTGAGGAGTCCGAGTTCGAGAACATATATCTTTTGTCAGTCGTACAGATCCCGACCAACCAGGTCTTGAGGCGCGCGAGCGACCCGGACAGGATATACAAGACCGAGCGTGAGAAGTTCAATGCTGTTGTAGAAGAAGTGGCCGAATGGCATTCGAAAGGGCGTCCGGTACTTGTCGGGACGATATCGATCGAGAAATCAGAACACTTGAGCAAACTCCTAAATGAAAAGGGCGTGCAACATAATGTGTTGAACGCCAAATATCACGAGAGGGAAGCTCATATTATCTCGCAGGCAGGCCGTTATGGCGCCGTTACGATCGCTACCAACATGGCAGGACGCGGTACGGATATCCTGCTCGGAGGTAATCCGGAAGCGCTTGCGGAAGATTCAATAGAAAAGCTTGAAATAACCGATCCGGAAGAAAGAGAAAAAGCGTACGCTAACTTTCTGAAAGAGGCGGAGGTAAAGACCAAAGAGGAAAAGGAAAAAGTGCTGGAGGCGATGGGGCTTCAGGTCGTGGGTACAGAAAGGCATGAAGCGAGAAGAATAGATAATCAGCTGAGAGGGCGGTCCGGCAGGCAGGGTGATCCGGGAGGAAGCAGGTTCTACCTTTCTCTGGAAGACGACCTTATGCGGATATTCGGTTCGGACAGGATAAAGTCCATAATGGACAGACTTGGTATGGAGGAAGGCGAGGTTATCGAGAACCCGCTGGTGACCAGTGCCGTTATGACCGCGCAGCGCAGGGTCGAGTCCCAGAACTTCGAGATCAGGAAACATCTCCTGAAATATGATAACGTTATGAACCAGCAGAGAGAGGTTATATACAAGCGACGCCGTATGATACTCACCGAGACGGATCTTAAGGGTGAATTTTTTGAGAGTCTTACCGTTGGGATGGAGTCGCTGCTTGTGGGGTGGGAAGAGGCTCCCGATTCAAAGGCTCTGGCGAAGAACGTTATGTACAATTATGCTATCAACATCAGACCCGATGTTTTTGACGGGATGTCAGCGCAGGAAGTCATAGACCACGTTATTGCTGTGGCTGGAAAAGGATATAACGCCAGGGAGAAAGTGCTTGGCGCTGATAAACTGAGGCATCTGGAAAAGATGGTCATGCTTTCAGTGATAGATTCGAACTGGAAAGAATACCTGCGCGAAATAGACGAGCTCAGGGAAGGGATAAGCTGGCGCGCTTACGCCCAGAAGGATCCGCTTATCGAGTTTCAGCATGAAGCGTTCCGGATGTTCACGGAGCTTATGGTTAAAATAGACGAGCAGACGGCGGAACGTATAATGAAGATATCCGCTATGGAGGAACAGTACAAGAGGAATATTTTTACACCCGGAGAAGAAAAGCTTGAGCACCGGGAATATTCCGCTTTGGGTGCGTCTTCGGCGGGTCAGGATGATATTTATGATGCCCCCGCCACTAAAGGTCCGCCTGCGGCATTTGTTCCTAACGCCGCGCAGCAGCAGGATACCTACAGACGTGACGAGGTTAAAGTGGGACGAAACGATCCATGTATCTGCGGCAGCGGCAAAAAATATAAGAAATGCTGCGGCAAGTAGCGCGGCGTGCACTGTAAGAAGACTATGAAACAGATCCAGAAAAATATATTATTGTCTGTACTCTCAGGAGTACTGGGCGCGCTGGCTTTTCCGCCGATGGAGTTTACGTTTCTTGCCTGGGTATGTCTTATTCCATTGATCTTCGCTATAAGAGGCTCAAGTCCCAGACAGGCTTTCTGGTATTCGTATATCGCGGGATTCATCTTTTTTGGTTCTCTTTTGTATTGGCTGGTGAACGTAACGGTACCGGGTTTTATATTGCTTACCCTGATGCTTGCCGTGTACTACGCGCTTTTTGGGATGATGGTGAGAATGGTCCTGAACTATTCCATGGACCTTTTCATCCTGCCGTTTTTCTGGGTGGCCCTTGAGTATATACGGAGCCATATGTTTACGGGATTTCCATGGGGGCTTCTCGGGTATTCGCAGTACACGACTATAAATCTTGTGCAGATAGCTGACATAACCGGAGCGTACGGCGTGTCTTTCGTGATAGTGGCCTTCAATGTGGCCCTTTTCGCGGTGCTGTCCCGACGGGAACGCAAGATCGCGTATATGATGATCGCTCTTATGTTCATACTTATGTCGACAAGTTACGGCATATACCGGTTTAATAACTACAACGTGTGGGGATCTCCGCGTATAAGTGTAGTTCAGGGTAATATTCCCCAGGAGCAGAAATGGAACCCGGGATTTGCCGACGAGATCGTAAAGACGTACACTGATCTCACAAAACAGGCGGCATTGGATGAAGCGGACCTTATAATATGGCCGGAAACGTCGTATCCATATCTGGTGGAGGCGGGACGGCCGGTCGCCGAAGAAGTGAACGATCTCGCGAAGGAAGAAAAGATACCGATACTTTCCGGTATCGTTTACCGGGAAGGCGATGATTATTATAATAGCGCGGTACTTTTTGACGGAAGCGATGACAAACTTCCGATATATCACAAGACGCACCTGGTTCCTTTTGGTGAGTACATTCCTTTTGAGGACAGCATAGCCTTTCTGAGAGGTTACATAGACAAGCCGATAGGGGATTTCAGGCGGGGCGGGGAGTATTCTCTATTTACGCTTAAGTCGAAGGCCAGTTCTGAAAACGTCAGCGGTCAAATAATCAGCCGGACCAACTTTTATAAGTTCGGAGTGCTCATATGCTTCGAGGATATTTTCCCTTATCTGAGCCGGGAATTTGTTCAGAATGGTGCTAATTTTATGGTTAATATTACCAACGACGCGTGGTTCGGGGATACGGCCGCTTCCAGGCAGCATCTGCAGTCCTCGGTGTTCCGGGCGGTCGAGAACAGGGTGCCTGTAATTCGCGCGGCAAATACCGGTGTCTCCTGCTTTGTGGATTCCACAGGAAAGATAATTTCGAGCGTGAATGTGGAAGGGGAGGAAACCTTTGTTACTGGGGTCCTGACCGATCGCGTTAACATTTACGCGGGACGTTCTTTTTATACGGTATACGGCGACGTTTTCGTTTATTTTTGCGGGCTGATGTTGGTGCTTCTTTTGATGGTGGAGGGAGCTTCTTTGAGAAAAGAAAGGAAACCTTGATGATATCTATTCCTAAAAAGTCTTCGATGCTGATATGTATTCTGGTCCTCGCGGCGATAACCGCGGCGGCTTTCTTCCCGTGCCTTTTTAATCAGTTCGTGGACTGGGACGATCCTATCTACGTTGTCAATAACGAGCTTATACGTGAGATCTCAATGGAAAACATGAAAGAGATCTTTACCGGGAACTTCCTGGGGCATTATTGCCCGCTGGTCATGGTGAGTTACGCTTTGGAATACAAATTTTTCGAGCTGGATCCATTCATCTACCACTTTACTAATTATGCTTTCAATATACTCATAACGCTTCTGGTATTCTGGCTGGTCTACCTGCTTTCGCGGAAGGTGAGTGTGGCGCTTATCAGTGCGGCGTTATTCGGTGTGCATCCGCTGCATGTGGAGAACGTGGCCTGGATAATGGAACGCAAGGACGTTCTATGCGTGTTTTTCTACATACTGGCGCTTATCGTGTATTTGTTGTACGCGAGGGGCGGGAAGCTGAGGAACTATCTTCTGTGCCTGGTGTTTGTCGTACTTGCGCTGTTATCAAAGGTTCTGGCGGTCACTTTGCCGGTCATCTTTATCCTTCTGGACTATTTCGAGGGGCGAAAAATAAACTTAAAGACACTGACCGAGAAAATACCGTTTTTTCTTATCGCCGGTGTTTTTGGGGTGATCAACTTTATGTTTGAAGCTCAGGTGAACGCTATGGAAAGCGGCCGCACCCTGATCGTGAGGTCATATTTTCTTTCGAGGGCGATACTCTTCTATTTATACAAACTTGTGATACCGGTCAACCTATCCGCGATGTATCCATATTATCCCGTCAATTCCGGTAATATGATACACATTGGAGGTTTTGTCGCGGGGCTTATTTTGCTTGTAGCAGGCGTGGTATGGTCAGCGCGATATACTAAAAAAGTCATCTTTGGTAGCTTGTTCTTTCTTATCACGATACTGCCGACACTTCAGATAGTGCCCGCGGGCGGGGCATCCGCCGCGGACAGATATATGTATTTGCCGTCTATCGGTATATTTTATATGCTGGCCATACTGGCAGCGTATATCGTAACGAGATCCTCTTCGTTTAAAGCGACAAAGATCGTCGTTTATGCGGTTATTGCCGCTATCGTCATAACACTTTCAGGCCTTACATGGCAGAGGTGTAAGGTGTGGAAAGATACAGGGACGCTGTTTACTGATGTTGTCTCGCAGTATCCGTACATTCCCATAGCCTACAATAAACTGGGTGCTCATTACGCCCGTTCCGGCGATTATGACAGGGGAATACATTATTTCAGTGTAGTCCTTACAATGCTGCCGGATTATGACAAAGCTCAGGGTAACATCCAGCAGGCGTATAAGGACAAGAGGGCGGCCATGGTAAGGGAAGGGCTTATTACCGAGGAAGAAGCCAGGGAACAGGAAAAAGTGAATATGCTGGCGGTTACGTTTAATGATATAGGAGTACGGCACGGCAGCGGCGGAGATCTTAATGGAGCAATATTCTTTTTTGGAAAGGCCGTTGAGGTCGATCCGGACTATCCCGAATCATACAATAACCTGGGTTTTGCCTATTATCAGACAGGCGATATAGGCAGATCAGAAGCCTATTTCAAGAAAACCCTGGAGCTTGACCCCGCGCATCAAAACGCGATAAAAAACCTTGATGTTATCCGCAAGGTAAAAGACCAGCCAATCGACTAATTTAACCTGGTTAAATCTAACCTGGTTATTTTTGTAACCCCACTATGATGATTTATCAAATATATGTTGATAAATATGCAAGAATGCACTATAATGGAAGAACTATGCCAGTTGAAGAATTGCTAAAAAGGTGCATCCAGAAGGAAAGAAAAGCCTGGGATGAGTTCGTCCGGCTCTATGGCAGGCTTGTGTCCAGAAGTGTCAGGCACAAGCTCAATGTCATGAATATTCGTGCCTGTGGGGTCGAAATAGAGGATCTTACACAGGAAATATTCCTTTATATATGGGAAAAGGATAAGCTCAAGGGGGTGTCCGATCCTTCATGCCTGGAGGGGTGGGTCGCTATAGTGTCCCTTAATTTTACATCGAATTACTATATGCGTAAGCAGATGAAAGATAGCAGGGATACATATTCTCTGGAGGATATCCTGACTAGTAATGATACCGTGATACCTCTGGAGGATATGTTAGATTCCCCATCATTAAATACTGAAAAGATGATCAATACGAAAGAGATCATGGATCTGGTAGAAAACGAGATCTTGAAGCTGCCGGTAAAGCAGCGCCTTGCTATTAAGTTCAATATATATGATGGCAAAAAACAAAAAGATATTGCGGAAATAATGGATCTGCCGATATCCCATGTCAGCACCTTGATAAAACGTGCGAAAAACAGGCTCCAAAAAGGGCTCAAAAACGTCCTTGATGTTAAAGATGAAATATTTTGAAAATAAAGTGCAAGAAAAACGGTCAAAAATGTGTCTCTAGTAGTAGGGAGATAAAACATTTTATGATGAGAAAAAAAAGGAGTAGGGGTGCATAGGATATGTTTATCAGAAGAAGTGCTTAGTGAATATATTGCGGGGGTACTTTCTCCTGAAGAAAAGGATAACGTTGAAGAACATCTTTCGAGATGTACGCGATGCAGGAAACTGGTATCGGAGGCGCATACTGTCTTAAAGACGCCTTTTGTCGGGAGGCTTCGCGCGAAGTTCAGGAACTGGCTGAGAAAGAATTCCTGGCTTATCGGAAGCGTAGTAACATTTGCATTTTCCTTTTTTTTCCCCAGATATTTTTTTCAATTACTTACGGCTGCCGTTATTATGGGTGGAAAATGGGTTTTTGATTCAAGGACATCCAAAACTCTTATCATGATCTATGAAGCATGGAAGAAGGGAGACAAGGCGGGGGCTGAAGAGCTTTTATCACGGTTTAAAACATGATGAATACCGTGCGAGTATCTTTATCGACAAAAATACCCGCCGTCGCCAATCTACTTTATTTTATTCGGCTATGGCGGGTTATTTCGACTTTACAATTTACGTTCACTTTGTTCCCGCCTTCGCCAAGGCT
>CAZUYM010000058.1:3606-7981 GCA_964624805.1 uncultured Planctomycetia bacterium | reverse complement strand
CCGCTGGAGTTTATCCTGTACCGAACTTGTTCTGGTACAGGGCGGGAATGACGTTTCAATTCCCTATTCCCAATTCTCAATTCCCTACCTACCGTTTACTATCCAATCGTATCCTAGGATCGACAAGGGCATACGTTATATCCGATAAAAAGAGTCCCACAAGGGTAAGGAATGAAGCTATCACGCCAACCCCCATGACTACCGGATAGTCGTAATTCATTATCGCCTCATACCCGAGCCTTCCCATGCCGGGCCAGGCAAAAATGGTCTCAAAAATAAAACTTCCGGATATAAGCGCGGGAAGCGTAAGCCCCATGATAGTGACTATAGGGAGCAGCGCGTTCCTTAAAACGTGTACCAGGATCACGCGTCTTTCGGTAAGTCCCTTCGCCCTTGCGGTCAAGACAAAGTTCTCCCCCATCACCTGTATCATGCTCGAACGGGAATAACGAGAAAGAGCCGCTAGCCCTCCGAACGCGGTCGCCGCAACCGGAAGAACAAGATGCCACAAAAGATCCTTTGCCCTTGCCGCCCCGTCAAGATACGCGGTATACCACGGGCTCATCCCGGACACCGGAAGCCATTGCAATTTAAAACCGAAGAAAAGTATCAACAAAAGAGCCAGCCAGAAAGTCGGCATTGCGTAACCGATAAAGACAAGTATCGTAGTAACCCTGTCAAAGACGGAATTCCGCTTAACAGCGCTTATAATGCCGATCGGTATGGCTATACTGAAAATAACAAATAGGCTCACCACCTGGAGAAGTATCGTAGCCGGCAGACGCGCGAATATCTTAGTTATAACCGGCTGGTCATCTATGAAAGATTTACCGAAATCCAGGGATATCAGCCTTTTGACCCATAGAAGATACTGCATAACCACTGGTTTATCCAGATCATACATCTTATCGAAATTCGCCCTCGCGCTTCCCGAGACTTCGGGATTAAGCCCGTATCTTATGCTTGCCGGGTCTCCGGGAGCCAGATGCATTACACAGAACATGATGATAGAAATACCTATCAGCATGGGGATGATCAGTAGTAGTCGTTTAAGAATATATTTCCGCATATTTGCTCGCAATGGGTCCAATGACGACGGTCAACGGACCACAATAGAAGTAAAAAGTAAAAAGGATAAAGGATAAAGGAAAGGTTGGGTCTGGGATAAAGAACCTACCAATATTTTATCCTTTTTACTTTATCCTTTTTCCTTCATTTTAATTCTCTATCTCCCGGTACCCGGTACTCGATACTCAATACCCGTTTACTGTTTACAGTTCACAGTTCACAGTTTCCCGTTTACAGTTCACTAGAATTTATACCTTACTTCCTTCTCCGGCACATGCCAGTCTATAAAATTGTACCCTATTCCAGCCGGCGCCGGAGAGATCCCCTTGAACCGTTTCTGTATAGCGGGCGTCGCGTACGGAACGAATAAGAACGTGTACGGGGCATCGTCGTGTATTATTTTGTGTATCTGTTTATATATCACGGCTCTTTCAGATATATCAAATTCCTGTCGCCCTTTTTCTATGAGACGGTCCAGTTCTTCATCAGAATATGAAATGAAATTCAGCCCGCCTTCACGCATTGAGTCTGAATGCCATACTGAAAAAAGGTCGGGATCCGACGGAAGGCTCCAGCCTAATACAACAGCCTGAAAATTCTTCTTATCGATGAACTGATCAAGGAAAGCAGACCAGGCAACCACCTGTATCTCGGCTTTCACGCCAAGTTCGGCCCACTGACTCTGTATAACAGTTACCGCGTCTTCCCTTACCTGGTTTCCCTGATTGGTAACGATCTTTACCCTGAATTCTTTATTTCCTTTCTCAAGAACTCCGTCACCGTCTATATCGGACCAGCCGGCTTCACTCAAAAGTTTCGCCGCCTTTACCGGATCGTATTCATATCCGCTTATTAGCTCGTCGTAATAAGGCGTACCCTTTATGAAAGGCCCTGTGCACGACTCACCAAGCCCCAAAAGTACCGCTTCGATGATCTCTTTTTTGTTTATACCGTAACTCAGAGCCTGCCTGACCCTTTTGTCCGCGAAAAGCGGATCTTTAAGATTATATCCCACGTACGTATATGAGTGTGCCAGGTATTTATATTTATTTATGCGGCTTAAAAATTCTGATGTCGTACTCCTGTATAGGAACTGATATGGATTAAGCCCCATCGAGTCTATGCCTTCGGAGATAAGCTCAAGGAACTGCACGCTCTGGTCTGGTATGATCCTGTAAACATATCGCTTTATCCCCGGTGGATGCTCAAAATATTCCGGGTTGGCTTCGAGTATTAGATACTGGCCGCTCTTCCACGTAGAGAACCTGTAGCTTCCCGTTCCTACGGGCTTCCGGGCATAGGGAGACTTCCTTATATCTTTTGTATCCCTGAACAGATGCTCGGGGATCACCCCCATCCCGAATTTAAGCAAAGCCGGGGCATACGGACGTTTGTAACGGAACCGTATAGTGTGGAGATCCACTACTTCCACATTCTCGATATCAATATATCCCGAAATATAAGGACAACCCGCCTCGGGGTCAAGGATAGTCCGGTAAGTAAACTCGACATCTTTCGCGGTAAAAGGCTCACCGTCATGCCACTTGACGTTGGTGCGCAGGAAAAAGGTAATAACAAGACTGTCTTCAGAGATCTCCCACCTCTCGGCAAGGTCCGGCACAACATTAAGGTCCTTGTCGACTTTCGTCAGACCGTTATAGACAAGGTCGCATATCGAACTTGACGTTACGTCATCCGCCAGAAAAGGAATAAGAACACGCGCGTCACCTATTCCTGAAGATACGTAAGCGTCGGTGGACACCCATTTTTTCTCCGCGGCGCATACGGTGTGCGCGAACAGAGAGCATGCCAAAAAAAAGATCACTGTCCGTGATAAGAACAGTGATCTTTCATGAATAATACTTTTTTTATGCAATGCCTTCGCCTTTCGACCTTGCCGGCATTGATCAGTTTGCCGGGTTCGTCTGACTGTCTGCCGTACTCTGCAATGGCGATGCCGGCGCAGCGGACTCGGCAGGTATCGAGGGAACCTCTATCGGGGTAACGCCTCTGGGCGTGGTCTTTGTCTGTTCCGCGAACTTGGCGCTGTCAAAAAGCGACCTGCCACTTCGGGCCGTCACCATTCCCAATAGAAGCGAAGTACACAAAAACGCTATAGCGCTTATCGTGGTCGCCTTTTTGAGTATCGCCGGTGCCTGCGTGCCGAGTATTGACTGCGCGTCACCGCTAAAAGCTTCGGTAAGTCCGCCTCCCCTGCCTGCCTGCAGCAGGATCACGGCCATAAGGACCAAACATGCGATTACGTGTATGATAATAAGCAGAATATACATTTTTTCTCACCCTTCTTTTTTTATACTTTACACGTGCTGGTAAAGCTGTGACGTAGTTTTTATCATATCAATAAAACTTTCCGCTTTCAAACTGGCTCCGCCGATCAAACCACCGTCAATATCCTCAGCTTTCATAAGCTCTTCGATATTGTCCGGTTTGACGCTGCCGCCATAAAGTATCCTTCTTGATGAGGACAAAGCTTCTGAATATAACTCGACCAGAAGTTTCCTTATCATAGCATGGACTTCCTGAGCCTGCCCGGGAGTAGCGGTCTTGCCCGTGCCGATAGCCCATACCGGCTCATACGCTATTACCAGACTGTCTATGTAAGCCTCATCAAAACCTTTAAGAGCGCCTGTCACCTGTGTCTTGACAACTTCAAGGGTCTTGCCGCCCTCTCTTTCCTCAAGCACCTCGCCCACACACACTATAGGTATAAGTCCGCCGTCTATCGCGGCCTTTATCTTTTTGTTAACAGTTTCGTCTGTTTCACCGAAATACTTACGTCTTTCCGAATGGCCTATTACAACGTACTGCGCTCCTACGCTCTTTATCATCGGAACCGAGATCTCTCCCGTAAAAGCCCCTTCACTTTCCCAGTAACAGTTCTGAGCGCCAAGGCCTACGGTACTTTCGATCAGCATCTCTCCCAGGTCCGGCAGGTCCACGAAAGGCGGACATATCACTATTTCCACGTTCTCCACGTTGAAAGTCGCCCTTTTGATATCATTGGCCAGTTCCACCGCTTCATTAACGTCCTTATACATTTTCCAGTTACCGGCAATTATGGGTTTTCTCATTTTTAGCTCCTCTCATCTGTCATCCCCGCGGAAGCGGGCTGTCATTCCCGCGAAAGCGGGAATCTAATAAAATTATTAATGGATCCCCGATCGCGCTCATTTCATTCACTTGTCGGGGATGACATTCGACCTCATAATTTACGTCGCTTTCTCGCTCTCCTGTCATTCCGAGCGAGGCTGAAAGCCGAGTCGAGGAATCTATATTAAGATCCTTC
>CAZUYM010000058.1:0-3506 GCA_964624805.1 uncultured Planctomycetia bacterium | reverse complement strand
TGTCATTCCGAGCGAGGCTGAAAGCCGAGTCGAGGAATCTATATTAAGATCCTTCGGCTTTGCTCGTTACACTCGCTCCGCTCAGGATGACATTCGGCCTGATAACTTACGTCGTTTCTCTCCGCAAGTTATGGCCTCATGTCACTTATCGTTTAATGCAGCTATACCCGGAAGCTCTTTGCCTTCCAGATATTCAAGCGAAGCCCCACCGCCCGTGGACATATGCGACATCTTGTCACCAAGCTTAAGCTGGTTTATCGCCGCGGCTGTATCTCCGCCGCCTATTACCGTGGTCGCGTCAAGTTTCGCGATATATTTAGCCAGCTCACGCGTACCGACCGCGAAATGCTTCATCTCAAAAAGCCCCATAGGTCCGTTCCATACTATGGTCTTCGACACTTTAAGGACAGCCTCGAAGCTTTTAACCGTTTCCGGACCTATATCAAGTCCTATCCATCCGTCCGGTATATGTTCTTTCACCACTTTGCGTTTAGCGTTCTCTTTTACTTCCTTCGCCACTACATGGTCTTTCGGCAGGAAAATGCCTACGTTATTCACACTGGCCAATTCAAATATCTTGTTTACCGTATCGACCATATCGTTCTCTACCCTGGAAGCGCCTATCCCCTTCATCCGGGATTTAAGAAAAGTATATGCCATAGCTCCGCCTATCAGCAGAAAATCTATCTTGGGCAGCATATTCTCTATAAGGGGTATTTTGTCAGCGACTTTAGCTCCGCCGAGCATGAGACAGTACGGTTTATCCGGGTCTTTTGTGACCTTCTCAAAATACTCTATCTCTTTCTGGACGAGGAACCCCGCTACGCTGGGCAGATATTCAGTAACGCCCACGGTGGACGCGTGCGCCCTGTGACAGGTGCCGAACGCGTCTTCTACAAAAACGTCTCCCAGCGAAGCCAGCTGCTTCGCGAATTCCGGATCGTTCTTTTTCTCTTCCGGGTGGAACCTGAGGTTCGAAAGAAGTATGATGTCACCATCGGACATCTTGCTGACAGCGTCCTCTACATCCTCTCCGACACAGTCATCCATCTTTTTGACATCCTTTTTAAGAAGCGAAGAAAGCCTTTCGGCTACAGGCCCCAGACAGAACTCTGATCTTACCTCACCTTTCGGACGTCCGAGATGGCTCATCAGTATCAGCTTACCGCCGTTCTCCAGTATGTATTTGATAGAAGGCAATGCCGCGACTATCCTGCTGTCGTCGGTAATGTTGCGCTTTTCGTCCAAAGGCACGTTGAAATCCGCGCGCATAAGGACCTTTTTGCCTTTAAGCTGAATGTCTGTAAGAGTCTGTTTCATCCAAGTACCTCCACAATATCATCGGGGACACTTTTTGATAGCGCTAAAGAAGTGCCCCCGACAAAGTTAGATGCTATTTACGCAGGTTATTTCGCGAGACGGGCAACAAGATCCACTACCCTGTTCGAATAACCCCACTCATTGTCGTACCATCCCACGATCTTGACCATGCTCTTGTCTATGGTCATCGTCGAAAGGGCGTCAAATACGCAGGAATGCGGGTTACCTATGATATCAACCGATACCAGCGGCTCTTCCGAATATTCCATTATGCCTTTGAGTTCCCCTTCAGCAGCTTTTTTCATAGCGGCGTTAATTTCTTCCGCTGTGACCTCTTTGCCCAGCTCCGCTACAAAATCCACAACGGAACCGTCTTTTACGGGAACTCGCATGGCCATACCGTTAAGTTTGCCGTTGAGCTCCGGGATTATCTTGCCTACCGCGGCGGCAGCACCCGTTGTTGTCGGGATAATGCTTTCAGCGGCCGCGCGTGCGCGCCTGAGGTCCGAATGAGGAAGGTCCAGTATGCTCTGGTCGTTCGTATAAGCGTGAACCGTCGTCATAAGACCGTACTTGAGACCGAAATTATCGTTAAGTACTTTTACCATCGGAGCAAGACAGTTTGTCGTACAGGAAGCGTTAGATACGATCTTGTCTTCCGGTTTCAGCTGGTCGTCGTTAACTCCCAGAACGATCATGTTATCTATCGCGTCCTTCGGAGGTACTGTAAGAAGAACTTTTTTTGCTCCGGCTTCAAGATGAAGAGCTATCTTTTCTCTTGACCTGAAAACACCGGTAGATTCTATGACAACCTGCACGCCTTCTTTGCCCCAGGGAAGTTCCGCTGGGTTCTTTATGCTCAGGATCTCTATCTCTTTACCGTTAACAACGATAGAAGTGTCCTTCGCCTCGACTGTACCGTTAAACTTGCCGTGGACCGAGTCATATTTAAGCAGATGCGCGAGGGTCTTGGCATCCGTAAGATCGTTTATAGCCACAACTTCGAAACCGCCCCTCTCCTGCATGATCCTGAACGCGGCTCTACCTATTCTTCCAAACCCATTGATACCTACCTTGACTGCCATCATTCCTCCTTGTGATTTTAAACTGCTACGTGCTTTAATAATACTTACCAAATTGAAGCTGTATTATATAACCTTAGGGGAAAAGGTTCAATACTTTTTTATTAAAAAATACAAAGACAGGCCTTTTTATCCCAGGATCGTCCCTTTTGGCAGGTTTTGGCCACGCAGGAAGTCTTCGGCCGCCATGGCTTTCTTGCCCTCGGGCTGAAGAATATCTATTTTTATAGTACCTTTGCCGGTACTCACTATGAATGCCCCTTCTCCCACCAGCTCTCCCGTCGGAAGAGACGTCTCCTCGGTATCATCAACACGGGCCTCCAATACACCTAACCTCTTACCATTAAAGCATGTATAAGCACCCGGCCAGGGTATCATCCCCTTTACCAGAGAGACTATAACCTCAGCCGGAGATGCCCAGTCTATTTTCCCTTCTTCCTTACTAAGCTTAGGCGCGTAAGTTACGTCAGTTTCGTCCTGTGGCGTAAATACCTCCTTACCGTCCTGCATGAGTTCCATCGCCTCCAGAAGAAGAGAAGCTCCCTCTCTCGACAGTCTCTCTGACAGGGTCAGAGCATTATCGGAAGAGCCCACGATAGCCTCTTTTTGGACTATAATGTCCCCGGCATCCATACGTTCGTTCATCTTAAAAACCGTTATGCCTGTTTTTACCTCGCCTTTCAATATCGCCCGGTTGACCGGAGCGGCTCCCCTGTATGCCGGAAGAAGTGACGGGTGCAGATTAACACAATATTTCGCGGGCAGCGATAATACCTCTTCCTTCAGGATACGCCCATAATCTATGACGACGTAAACATCGGCTTCCATTTTTTTTAATTCCTCGACGATGTCCGTCGTGCCGGTATTATCCGGTTGAAGCACCCTTAGCTCAGGAGAATTATTTGAGATCCATTCCTTTACCTCTGTAGACTGGACTTTCCATCCCCGACCCTTGGGACGGTCAGGCTGGGTGACCACCGCCGCGACTTCATGGCTGCTTGAGAGAAGCCCTTCAAGTGACGGTATCCCGAATTTTCCTGTTCCGAAAAATACTATTTTCATATTCTGCTCGCTGATCAGATTTCAGGGATGATACGTCAACCC
>CAZUYM010000057.1:0-7997 GCA_964624805.1 uncultured Planctomycetia bacterium | reverse complement strand
AGGCAGGGCAATGGTTCTTTCTTACGATAAAAGTGGGAGAAGAGGAGCAGACAAAACCCTTTTCTTTTTCAAATTCTCCCACCGAAAAAGGGTACATCGAGTTCACAAAACGCCTCACACAAAGCGATTTCTCGAAAACCCTCGATAAACTCGGTCCGGGTGATACTGCGAGGATAAAAATGCCGTATGGGAATTTTTCCCTGGAGGAAGGTGGCAAAAAGATCCTTTTTCTATCCGGTGGTATTGGCATAACTCCCGTAAGGAGCATGTGCAGGTACGCAACAGATACTGGGGCGGATGTTGACATAGCTCTTCTTTACGGGAACGCTTCCGAGGATGAGATCGTTTTCAGGGATGATTTTGACGCCATGCAGAAAGAGAACAGTAATCTTAAGGTTATTCACACCCTCGCATGTCCTGTGGGCAGCTGGAAAGGCTGCTGCGGGTTTATAGACAAGAGTATGATATGCCGGGAGTTTCCCGACAGTGCTGAGAGGGTGTTTTATGTATGCGGGCCTCCCGCTATGGTGAACTGTATTACCCCCGTTCTCAAAAGCCAGATGGGGGTTCCGGATGATAGGATAATATTAGAGCGTTTTATGGGATATTAATGAGGCTATAAGTTATGGAGCGGAGCGAACATAACTTATGTAGCCGAATTAACCCCGCACCGAAATAAAATATAATAGGTATGGTGCGGGGTAGCGGCGGAGCGGAGCGAACATAACTTATGTAGCCGAACTCACCCAGCCCTTTTGGAAATAAGGCAAAAAGAAACTTGCCAAAAGAGCTGGGTAAATTCGTTTTTACAACTTACGCTTCTTACCAGTCGCGTAAGTTCTAAACTCATTAAAGGAGATGACCATGAAAAAAGTAATAAGTATGCTGATAATAGGGATCTTTATAGCAGGCGTTTGTTACGCGGAAGGGGCCGGGACAGTGAAAGATGAGTATTGGCCGGACGGGAAAGTGAGAGTATCAAAAAAATTCAATGACCTGGGCGACCTGGTAGAGACCAGTTACTACAGGAAGGATGGAACCCTTGAACAGCACGAACAATATAACTCCATGGGGAATCAGACAGAAGCAAGTTATTATAACGAGGACGGAAAATTGAGAGAGGGCGCTGACGGGTGGGCAGCCATTCGAAAAGATTATAAAAACGATAATCTGTCCCAGGAGAGCTATTATGGTGCAGATGGACATATTCAGGAAAGAAAGCAGTACAATCAAAGCGGAGATCTTATATCAAAACAGTACGTAGGTGACGGTCAAATAGACCCGTCCGAGGAATATAATCCCGTTCCGCCGCTCGGGGTGCCCGAGACTGAATCTTTTTACGATTCTTCAGGGAGGCCGGAAGGCACAACATCAGTTGTTCGGGATGCCGGTCCGCCCTGGTGGGGCCCTGACGACATATTCGGGATGCAGAACCATGAGAATGAGGATTAGTCCTTGCTCAAGGCATAAGAGCCTTGACATTGTATTATTATTATAATAGAATCAACTGTACAACAGGGGATGCTGAGAATAAGTGGGCCAGGTGCCCGCTTATTTTTTTAATGAGGCTATAAGTTATGGAGCGAAGCGAACATAACTTATATAGCCGAATTAACCCTGCACCGAGGTAAAATATAATAGGTATGGTGCAGGGTAATGATGGAGCGAAGCGAACATAAGTTCTATGGCCGAATTAACCCCGCGCCGGAATAAAATACAATAGGTATGGTGCGGGGTCTAAGAGAGGCGAACTGTACGCTGATAAATGGAGAAGACAATGCCTAACATACCGGAAGAGCTGCTGGATCATATACAAAAAGAGGCGAAAGACGCGGGATATCAACTGGTGGATATTGTGTCCAAGGGAGGTTCCGGTGTCCTGCTTGAAGTAGTTATGGATAAAGAAGGCGGCATAACTCTTGATGAATGCAGTACTTTTAACAGAAGAATAATGTCCTGGATAAATGATGGTGAAAAGATCTCATCCGGTTTTATTTTGGACGTATGTTCTCCCGGGCTGGATAGACCACTGAAGAGCGAGAATGACTATAAGTGGGCCGAAGGCAAGCTGGTGGAGATAAGTGTGCATGAGCCTGTTGACGGAAAGAGCAACCTCCTCGGAAAGCTTATGGAGTCCGATGAGAAAAATAGCGTAGTAGTAGAAGATGTAGAAGGGAATTCTGTACAGGTAAATAAGACCAATGTAGCTAAAGCGCGTTTGAAAATATGCATCTAGACAAAGTTCATCGCTTGTCTTGTTGGTTAACAGGGCTATGGGCGTCGAACAATGAACAATCAACACGATAAAGTAAACGGAGAAAAAATATGAATGGAGAATTATTAAGCGCACTTGAGAGGATCGAGAGAGAAAAGGGAATCAGCAAGGAGATCCTGTTCGAGGCTATTGAAAGTGCGCTTGCAAGTGCCGCCAAAAAGGTGATAGATGATCCGGATATCGCTAAAGAAGATATAACCGTTACGATTGATCCGGAAACGGGAAGCATAACGGTCTTTTCCGACGGCGAAGAGGTAGAGAATGATCGTTTCGGCAGAATAGCAGCCCAGACGGCCAAGCAGGTGATAATACAGAAGATCCGGGAGGCGGAAAGAGACGTAATATTCGAGAAATATGTGAAAAAGGCAGGCAGTATTGTCTCAGGAGCTGTACACCGGTTCGAAAAAGGGAATATTATCGTTGAGCTTGACGACACCGAAGCTGTGCTGGCCAAAAACGAACAGATACCACGGGAGAGATTCAGGCAGGGGGAACAGATCAGGGCGTATCTGGTTAACGTAGACCGGGGAGTAGGCGGTCCGGAAATAAAACTTTCAAGGACAGACGAAGGGTTCGTCAAAAAACTGTTCGAGCTTGAAGTCCCGGAGATATCCCAGGGAATAGTGGAAATAAAAGCTATTGCCAGAGAAGCCGGTGAGCGTACTAAGATCGCCGTCTGTTCCAAGGATGAAAAGGTCGATCCTGTCGGAGCATGTGTTGGAATGAGAGGATCCCGTGTGAGGGATATAGTCAAGGAACTTCACGGGGAGAGGATAGATATCGTGAGATGGGATAGCGATCTGAGGGACTATCTTATTGCCGCTGTTAACCCGGCTGAAGTATCCAAGATGGTGATCGACAGGCAGAATAATACTATAACTCTGACTGTTCCCCAAGACCAGCTTTCGCTATTGATCGGCAAGAAGGGAAGAAATATAAGGCTTGCTTCCAGACTTCTGGGATGGGAGCTTGTTGCCGAAGCAGTAAGGGATGTCCTGGACGTCCCGATATCAAACATCAAGGGTTTGGGGAAAAAGACCATGGAAAACCTCGAAAATTCAGAATTTGATAATGCGGAGAGCCTGCTTCAGCTTGGCGTGGACGGTTTGCTTGAGGTGGAAGGGATAGGGCAGAAAACAGCTGAAAAGATAATAGCCGCGTGCGAAGAGGCTTATACTGCCGCGGCGAATAAGAAGGCTGCTTTAGAAACGGAAGCTAAAGCCGCAGCGGCAGCTGCGGAAGCGGAACAGAAAGCGGCCATGGAAGCCCTGGTCACGGAAACAAAAGAGGCTACAGAATCCGCGGAAGAAGAGGCTGAGGAAAGCATGGAGCAGGGAGCGGGGAGCGTGGAGGAAGAAGTAAAGGAAGAATCGGAAGTAGGGGAAGAGGAGCCCACGGCTGACGCCGCAGAGCTGACAGAAACTGAAGCAGGCGAAGAGGCTGCCGAGGAGACCGCTGAAGAGGTTGCGGAGGAAGCGTCTGGAGAAGACGAAGAGAAGCTCACGGCTGACAGCTCACAGGTGACGGATAGCATGGAGCATGGAGCAGGGAGCAGGGAGGAAGATGAGCCCGATACCCAGGACTCGATACCCGATACTGAATCCGAAGAGAAGCCAACGGCTGACGGCTCACAGTCGACTGATAGCAGTGATCAGGGATCAGAGATCAGTGATCAGGAAACTGAGGAAGACGCAGCAGAGGGCTCCGCAGAAGAAGAGGTTGCGGAAGAAGAACGAGATACGAAAGACGAGATACAAGATACTGACGATGAGGAAGGTTTGGAGGAGTCTACAGACGACAGTCAACAGTCCACTGAAAAGGATGATGAAAATAAAGAATAGATATAGGAGTTTTAAAGTATGAAGGTTAAAGATCTGGCGAAAGAACTGGGAGTGCCGAGCGAGGCAGTCATCGAGCAGCTGCGTAAATTGTACATGGATGTTGAGGATGAGAAAAGTATAATCGATGACAAGATACTTGGGCTTGTCCGAATCAAGCTCGGAGGGTCGGCAATACCCAAAAAGCCGAAAAAAGAAGAGAAGAAACCAAAAAAGGCTAAGGCTGACAAAAAGACCACGGCGCCAGCTAAGACTACTATAAAGAAAGAGAAACCCGAGGAAGAAAAGACTGAGGAAGAGAAATCCAAGAAAGAAAAGGCGGAGAAAAAACCGTTAAAAAATAAGGAAACAAAGGGCGAAGGAGCTCCTGAAACCAAAGAAAAAGAGCCCAAGGGTCGTTCTGTAGCTCCTTCCGCGGGTAAAATTAACATAGTAAAGAAAGCAACTCCGGAAGAGAAGAAGGCGGAGGAGAAAAAAACTGAAGAAAAAATAGAGAGAGAAAATGTCTCGAAGAAGAAAGAAGAAAGAGACAAAAAAGCCCAGCTCTCCATAGAAGAGCTTGTTAAGACAGAACTTGCAGAAAGGACCAGTCCGGCTAAGAAAGGGCCGAAAACGAGTTTTGTCAAGAGAGGTAAAAACGCGCCGAAGAAACGGCCTATAGTGGAGATCATAGATGGTGGTGCAGGGAAGCCGAAAGCAAAGTTCAAAAAATTCGATAAAGCGTCAAAAAGAAAACAGGGCGCCGGCGGGAGCTTAGGTTTCGGGGAAGAGCAGACGGTCGCCAGAAAGACTCCCCAGAAGATACAGATGCAGGTTCCCACAAATATCAGGACCATGGCACCCAGGATAAATGTTAAACCAAACGAGATATTGCAGTACATGATGGATAGCGGTGCTTTTGTGAACATAAACCAGGATCTTGAAGAAGATGTGGTCAGGGAGGTCTTGAAGAATTTTGGATATATACTGGAGCTCCCGGAAAGTATAAAATCGATAGAAAAAGAGCTTGTGAAAGAGCATCACGAGGAAGCGAAGGGGAGGGGGGAGACAAGAGCGCCGGTCGTCACATTCATGGGGCATGTCGACCATGGAAAAACTTCGCTCTTGGATTATATACGCAAGACTATGGTTACTAAGGGCGAGAAGGGTGGCATAACCCAGCATATCGGAGCGTATAAGGTTGAGACTCCCAAGGGGTCGGTTACTTTTCTGGATACTCCGGGTCACGCGGCTTTTACCTCTATGAGGGCAAGGGGGGCGCACGCCACCGATGTGGTTGTTCTGGTCGTAGCCGCTGATGACGGCGTTATGCCTCAAACCAAGGAAGCTATAGACCATGCCCGTGCCGCGGGTGTTCCAATAGTGGTAGCCATCAATAAATGTGATATGGTGAGCGCGCGACCTGACAAGGTCAAACAGGAACTGCAACAGGAGAACCTGTCCCCTGAAGAATGGGGAGGTGATACTATAATGGTAGAGGTGTCGGCTCAGACGGGAGAAGGTGTGGATAAACTGGTGGAAATGCTTATGCTGGAATCCGAGATGCTGGAACTTAAAGCCAATCCTAATCTTCACGCGCGCGGTGTAGTAATTGAAGTTAGAAAGTCCCCCGGGCAGGGTGTCGTAGCTACTTTGCTGGTTCAGAACGGTACTTTACGACCCGGTGACGTGGTCCTTTGCGGTATTTATTACGGGAAGGTGAAGGCCATGCTTAATGACAGAAGAGAGCGTGTGAAAGAGGCGCTGCCCTCTACCCCTGTAGAAGTGCTTGGATTACAGGGAGTGCCGGAGGCCGGGGATGAGTTCTTTATCGTTAAAGACGAGAAAAAAGCGAAGACGCTGTCACTCCTCAAACAGGGCGAAGGAAGAAAAAGTAATATGGCTGGAAGCCAGAGAGTAACCCTAGAGGATTTTCACAGCCTGATAATGGAAGGCAACATGAAGGAACTGAAGATAATCCTGAAGGCGGATGTGCAGGGATCCGCGGAAGCGCTTAAACAGTCCCTTGTAGAACTCTCTACAAGCGAAGTCGAACTGGACATTATACATTCCGCCGTCGGTAATGTGAATGAATCGGACGTAATGCTCGCCATGGTATCTAACGCGGTAATAATAGGGTTTCACGTTAAGATCGATACTGGTGCGGAAGATCTGGCAAAGAGCGAAAAGGTCGATATGCGTTCTTACGATATTATCTATGAGGCGATAGCTGACGTTAAGGCGGCTATGGAAGGCCTTCTGGAACCAGAAGAGCGTGAGGCATTTCAGGGAACCGCCCAGATAAAGGAGGTTTTTTCCTCATCCAAGGTGGGTAAGGTCGCGGGTTGCGCGGTAACAAAAGGAGTAATACATCGTAACGACCGAGTGCGGCTTAAGAGAGGAACGGATACGCTGTTCGAGGGGACTATAAGCGCTCTCAAAAGATTTAAAGATGACGTCAGGGACGTAAGAGAAGGTTTTGAGTGCGGCATATCGCTCAAGAACTTCAGTGATATTCGAAAGAATGACATAATAGAGGCTTATATAATCGAGAAGATTGCTCGCAGATTAGAAAAATAACGTAGTATGCAGTATATAGTATTCAGTATTCAGTCCGGACCAAACTATATACTGAATACAAAATACTAAATACAAAATTCCGGATCAATTATGACTAAAAAGAAAACGATACTAAGCGGCATGAGGCCTACAGGCAGACTTCATCTTGGCCATCTTGTTGGCGCACTGGACAACTGGGTGAAGATGCAGGACGAGTACCGGTGCTTTTTCATGGTGGCTGACTGGCACGCCCTCATGAGCGAATATGAAAAACCGTCTGACATCAAAGAAAACAGTATTGAGATAGTTAAGGACTGGGTGTCGTGTGGTATCGATCCCGGGAAGAGTGTTATTTTCATACAAAGCATGGTCCCGGAACACCTTGAGCTGGCCATGGTGTTCGGTCTTTTAACTCCTCTTGGATGGCTGGAAAGGTGTCCTACGTACAAGGAGCAGATGAGGGAGATCAAAGGGCGCATGCTGGCTACATATGGTTTTCTGGGATATCCCGTTCTGCAGGCGGCGGACATAGCGTTGTATAGCGCTGATGTGGTCCCCGTAGGTAAAGATCAGGTACATCATCTGGAACTGGCTAGGGAGATAATCCGGCGGTTCCACAGTCTGTATGGAAAAGAGATATTCAGCGAACCTGAACCGCTCCTGGCGTCGGACTCAAAACTTGTCGGGCTGGACAACAGGAAAATGTCCAAGAGTTACGGAAACTTTATCTCGCTGTCGGATACTCAGGATGAGGTCAAAAAGAAGGTATTCAGCATGTACACGGATCCGAACAGGGTACGAGCGGATGTCCCGGGAAAAGTAGAAGGCAACCCGGTTTTTATATACCATGATATTTTCAACCCTGATAAAAAAGAGGTCGACGATCTGAAAGATCGTTACCGTACAGGGAATGTAGGAGATGTCGAGGTAAAACAAAAACTTACAGATGCTTTGAACGCTCATTTAGATCCGATACGTAAAAAAAGGTCTGAGATCTCAGACGACGAGGCGTTACGGATCATAAAAGAAGGTGCGGTGAAGGCCAGGGAAGCGGCCAGTGAAACGATGAGCCAGGTCAAAGAGTGTTTACATCAGATAGCGGCGTAATAACAGGGATGAAGGATAAGGGATAAAGGATAAAACGTCATCCCGGAATCCGCGATAGCGGATATGCGGGATCAAATAAAAGTAGTAATTATTTTTATTGGATCCCCGCTTAAAGCATGCGGGGATGACGTCCTCAACCTTAGCGAAGCGCTACACATGTCGTACAACGTCAAACTTAATATTTGTGAAGGCCCTCTGGATCTTTTATTGTTCCTTATTAAAAGGGACAAGATAGATAT
>CAZUYM010000056.1:0-8045 GCA_964624805.1 uncultured Planctomycetia bacterium | reverse complement strand
TTTTTAACACTTACCGCAGAACGGTTTTCGGTGGATTTTTTGCGTCTATGCGCGGGCTGGATCAGCCGAGGGAATATTTTGAAGTGCCGGAATCAGCTAAAACTGTGCCGCAGGTACAGTTCTAGCTGACAGTGATCAGTCATCAGTGATCAGTCATCAGGTATCGGGGACAGGACGCAACCGATCAACTAAATACTGAATACAAAATACTAAATACTGAAATAGCGGAGGAATACGACAATGACTGCTTTTTTGTGGGCTCTTTCGGCGGCTTTTGTGTGGGGGGTAGTGCCGCTTCTTGAAAAACTGGGTCTTTCCCGGTCCGAGCCGTTCACCGCTCTCTTCTATCGCTGTTTCGGAGTGGTAATAGGCCTTGTACTGCTTGGGATCTTTGTCATAAGACCGCATCATATGAAGGCAGTGGACGCCAAGACTATATTCGTGCTTGTCCTGAGCGGGTTCCTCGCGAGCTTCGTCGCGCAGATACTGTTTTATCACGGCCTCAAAATAGGGGAAGTTTCCAAGGTGCTTCCTGTGGCCGCCAGTTTTCCTCTTATAACGTTCATTCTTGGGGTAATCTTTTTCGGGGAAGCCCTCACTGTCGCGAAAATCTCGGGAATTATACTTATAACCTCGGGCATCTGGCTGTTGAAATAGTGAACTGTGAACTGTGAACTGTGAACTGGAAACGGATTCCGGGAATTGGGAATAGGATTAAAGGAAAAGGGAAAAAGTAAAACGAAGTCCTCCGACGAAGTCCGCCGAAGCTAAATGCTATCTAAATAGTCTAGCGAAGGTGGAAGCCAAATAATATATAAATAGTTCGGCGAAGGCGGAAGCGCCCTGCCAATATCTCCGTAATCTAAAATAATCTCCGTAATCCCTAAACAACCTCGACCTAGACCTGGACCTTAATCTCAATCTTGGCCTCAATCTCAATATCATTATTACTACCATAACTATATTTACTTGGAAATATGGCGGTTTTGGGTTATTATAATATCTGCCAAAATATTGTTTATATGTTATGGCATCAGATGATATGAATATTCCCAGAACAGTCCTGAAATACGCGTTGGTATCGTTGATCTTGATAGATATCGCATGTGTTCCGGCGCTCGCCCGAACCATCAAGGCGCCCCGCGAACCCGGAGAGGAATGGGAACCCACCAAAAAGACCATGAAAATAATGGCCGACGATCCTGTATGGGATTCTATCCGGGCAAAAGAGATAGATCTCGGCACTTCTTATACTCTTGCCGAACTTATCGATACAGCGCTTACTAACAATCCTTCGACACGTGAAGCCTGGGAGAAAGCCCGCGCGCAGGACGCGGTAGCTACGCAGTCAAACAGCCAGTGGTATCCCAAGGCTACACTTAAGATGGACTCGAATTTTGAAAGGACTGTCGCCAATAAACGAATAAATACGATCAACCGTTTCGGTTACGGACCAAGCGCGGAAGTCACGTGGCTGCTGTTAGATCTCGGAGGACGGTCGGGATCTGACCAGAAAGAGCGCCAGGCACTTCTTGCCGCTAACTTCGCGTTCAACCAGGCGGTACAGGACCTTCTTCTTGACACCGAAAAAGCTTATTATAATTTTTATTCCGCGATCGCGCTTGTTGAAGCGGGAGAAGCCGATGCCGCCGACGCTAAAGCCACGTATGTAGCCGCCCAGGAAAAATTAGATGTTGGCCTGGTAACTAAACTTGACGTCCTTCAGGCCAAGTCCAGCTATGACGATTCTTTGTTCAACCTCGAAGACGCTAAGGGGCAGCTCGAGGACGCCCGGGGGCAGCTCGCGACCGTGATCGGGATGCCCGCGGACACCACACTGAACATAGCCAAACCGGCGGATGAGACCCCGCCTGAGGTGAAAGAGGGTGACGTAAGCATTTTTATAGAAGAAGCCCTGAAACGAAGACCCGATATCTCGGCGGGCAGAGCCAGCCTTAAGTCAAAAAAAGCCGCGGTAAAGGTCGCTAATTCCGACCTCTGGCCGACGCTCAATGCTACGGGTACGGCAGGCTATAACTGGTACGAATATTATGGCGACAGGAGAAATACCGCGACCAGCTATAAGGAGGATTATTCTTATGCCGGCGGGTTTGAGGTAAAATGGGATATTTTTGACGGGTTTGATAATCTTTTCAAAAAACGTGAGGCCCAGAGAGAAGCGGACACTGAATGGGAGAAACTCGTGCAGGCCGAACTTGAAGCCAGCGCGGATGTATGGTCGAAATATTACAAACGCAAGACCGCAAGACAGAAACTTATTTTCAGCAGGGCGTTCCTTGATTCAGCCGAGGAATCTCACGCGCTCGCGGTGGAGGGGTATAAAGTGGGACTTAAAAGTATACTTGACCTCCTGCAGTCGCAGAGCCAGCTCTCCGATGCCAGGACGAAATTTATCCAGTCGAGAGAAGATCTTTTTGTGGCCATAGCGGAATTTGCTCATGCTACGGGATCTCTTACGACAGGGGGAGACAGCCAGCAGAAATGATCCATACTTTCCAGGGGAGGAAATTAAATGGCCAGTAATCAAGATATGAAGAATATACAGGAGAAGGTCCTGAAATACGCGAAAGCGAACAAGCGTATCCTTAAACTCGTCGGTACGCTGATACTGGTGATGATCATAACCTCGCATATACGGGGTTGCCAGATAAGGAACCGCAAAGCTCCGGTACAGCCGCGTCCTATTCATACCGGGCTCGCGTTCACAAAGACGGTGCCCGTGTATGTGGATTCTTTCGGGACATTGTCTTCGCCGGAGAACGTCGATATAAAAGCGCAGGTCACGGGGAAGATACTCGAAGTCAACTTCACACAGGGGCAGGAAGTAAAAAAGGGCGGCCTTCTTTTTACTATCGACCCGAAAGAGTACAAAGCCGAGGTGGATAAAGCCGAGGGCGCGCTCGCGGAAAGCGTCGAGGACCTCAAACTTAAAACAGACACGTTTGAGAGAAACAAACAGCTTTACGAGAAAGAGCTGATATCAGCACAGGATTTTGACAAGTACAAGACTGATATGACCGCCGCTGCCGCCGCAGCGCAGCTTAATGCCGCGGAACTTGAGATGGCGAAGATAAACCTCGAATACTGTTTCATCTCTTCGCCTATAAACGGGCTTACGGGCAAACGCCAGGTTGACCTGGGGAATATCGTTCCCGCGAATACGGGGCCGGTGCTGGTGAACGTAAAGAGAGTAGATGAGCTGTATCTCGACTTTACTCTTCCAGAACGGAGTCTGGACAAGGTGCGAAAAGCCATGAAAGAGGGGACCTTGGATGTAGAGATAACCGTTCCGGGAGAAGAAGATAACAAATACACGGGCAAGCTTGAATTTATTGATAATGCGGTAAATAACGATACCGGGACATTCGCTCTGCGCGCGATAGTCGAGAACGGGGAAAGGGCTCTCTGGGCAGGGCAGTTCGTGAACGTGCGGCTGATACTAGGTTCGGAGAAGGACGCTATACTCGTTCCTTATGAAGCGGCACAGATAGGCAAAAAAGGTTACTACGTGTTCGCGGTAAGCAAAAAAAGTGAAGCGGATCTCCGTGAAGTGACTGTCGGCAGCAGGCAGGGCGACAGCATTGTTATAGAAAAAGGTGTAGAAGCCGGCGAAACGGTCGTGACCGATGGCCAGCTGGGCCTCAGTAACGGCATGCTTGTAGTCGACATGGCGAAGTATGAGAAGAAGAAGTAGTGAACAGTGAACAGTTAACTGTAAACGGTGAACTGTGAACAGGGAATTGGGAATTGTTAAGGGATTACAGAGATTATTTTAGATTATGGAGATAAATGGCTTGGCGCAGGGAGCTGGGAGAAATATTTGTCATCCTGAGCGCAAGCAATTCCCATATTTGTCATCCTGAGCGAACGAAGTGAGTCGAAGGATCTAAAAAGAGATTCCTCGACTCGGGCTTCGCCCTCCCTCGGAATGACAGGGTTTTAACGATTCCATAGATGCAACCGCGATACGCTGGCAAAAAACTAAATACGAAATACGATATACTATATACAAACATAGCGAGCTAAAGTAGCAAACATGGCAGTATTTTCGGAAATATTTATACGTAAACCTATCATGACCACGCTTTGCATGGTCACGGTCCTGTTTATGGGTATAGCTTCATATTTCAAGCTGCCCGTTAGCGATCTCCCGGTCGTCGATTATCCGGTAATAACGATAACGGCCGTTAATCCGGGGTCGAGCCCTACGACAATGGCGTCCACCGTAGCATCGCCGCTTGAGAACGAATGTATGCAGATACAGGGGCTTCAGTCGATAATATCCGATAATGTCGACGGCCAGAGTACTCTTACGCTTACATTTAATCTTGACCGGAGCGTCGATCTTGCGGCTCCCGATGTCCAGGCTGCGATATCCCGTGCCACGGCCAATCTTCCGACAGATCTCCCGCAGCCTCCGTCATATCAGAAGACCAACCCTTCGGAAGCTCCTATTATATATATAATGCTCACTTCCGACACGCTCACCGCGGGTGACCTCTATGATTTCGGTAACAGGACCATCGGTAAGCGCATGAGCATGCTTGACGGTGTTTCTCAGGTGCAGATATATGGAGCCAAGACCGCTGTCCGCGTGCAGGTCGACCCGGACAAGCTTGCCGCTTACCAGATAGGTCTTAACGAGGTATCGGACGTTCTTAAAATGGGAACGGTGAGTATCCCCGGCGGATGTCTGAACGGTCCCGGACGGACGTTTTCCATACAGCCTGACGGTCAGCTTTTTAAGGCGAAAGAATACGAAAAACTTATTGTGAAGTATGTCGACGGCGCGCCGGTTTACCTGAGAGATATAGGAGTATGTGTCGATTCGCTTCAGAACGATAATATCAATGTTATGTATTCAGGGCATCCGGAAGATCCCATACAGTCGGGTGGCGTTGTTGTCGCGGTATCAAGAGCCGCCGGCGCGAATACCGTAGCGCTTTCCGCAAGGGTAAGGGATACTCTGCTCAAGATAAAGGATGAGATCCCCGGATCGGTAGAGGTCGATATCTGCTACGATAAAGCGGTCACCATAGTAAAATCCATCGATGATGTTAAAACTACCATTGTCATCGCGCTCATACTGGTCGTTCTGGTGATCTTCCTTTTTCTGGGACGGCTCAACGATACGATCATCCCCAGCATGATACTGCCGCTGACAATATTCGCCACGTTCGGTGTCATGCTGGCATGCAATTTCACGCTTGATAACCTTTCACTTATGGCGCTCACGCTTTCGGTGGGGTTTCTTGTAGATGACGCTATAGTTGTTCTTGAGAACACGACCAGACACATAGAAAAAGGTCGCAAACCGCTGCTCGCGACGATAGACAGTATGGGGGAGATAACGGGCGCAGTCATCTCTACCAGTGTGGCGCTTATTATAGTTTTTATGCCGCTTGTATTCATGGGCGGGGTAGTGGGGAGGAACTTTAAAGAATTCGCTCTTACCGTTATTATCGCCATCACGTGTTCGACGATCATGGCTCTTACATTGACGCCTATGATGTGTTCGCGGATGCTTAAGGAGATCAAGGGAACGAAGACCCGGATGCAGGTCTTTATAGATAAGTATATAGGAGGCGTCATAGAAAAATATACCGTCGCGTTGCATTGGACGCTTATGCACAGGTACGTATCACTTATTGCGTGGGTGCTGTGTCTGGCGGGTACTATGTGGTTTTTTAGTATTTTGCCTAAAGCGTTCATGCCCGAAGGCGATTCCGGCGCTATCAGGGGAGGGATGCTTCTGCCGCAGGGGACATCGACGGTGCAGGCCAGGAGTTATCAGGACCAGATTAACGTCATGTTCCGGAAGAACAAGTTTGTAGAGAAGGTCCTGACTATCACCGGGACGAACACCGGTGCCGACCAGAGTTCAGGCATGGTCATACTTATACTAAAGGACGGTCACCGACCGACGATACAGAAAGTTACCCAGGAGCTCTCCGAATGGGTCGCGTACCTTCCGGCGGGATTTACTTTTCTTCAGCCTATACCCGCTCTTCAGCTTTCGGCAGGCGGTGAAAGTACCGCGACCGGAAGCCGGTATTCGTATATAGTCAAAGGTCAGGACGCGGACGAGGTGTATGACACCGCGTCCAAACTTGAAAACGCGATGAGGGGTTTAAAAGGTTTTACAGGTATACAGAACAATGTAAAGCTGAACATGCCGCAGCTGTCCGTGGAGATATTGAGGGACAGGGCCTCGAGCCTGGGTATTACGGCGGGGGATATCGAACAGGCACTGCTTCTTGCATATGCCGGTGGGAAAATAACTACATACAAAACGGATGTCGACCAGTATTACGTCATACTCGAACTCACGAAGGAATATCAGTATAACCCCCAGGACCTTTCCCAGCTCTATGTACGGTCGCGGACGACGAACGATCTCGTGCCTATGGGGGCGGTAGCGGAATGGACCGAGACAGTGGGCCCGCAGAACGTCCCGCATTCTGACCAGTTGAATTCAGTTACGATATCCTTTAACCTTCTTCCGAGTATGCCGGTTGGGACAGCTACTAACGCTTTGTCGCAGGCCGCCGCAACTATTATTCCGCAGGGTGTTACCGGTACGTTCCAGGGGGAAGCGCAGGAATTTGAAGCTGCCGTCGCGAGTCTGGGGATACTTCTTTTATTGGCGGTTTTTCTTATGTACGTGATACTCGGCGTACTTTATGAGAGTTATATTCATCCTTTTACGGTATTGACGACACTGCCGGTAGCGACTATCGGGGGGTTGGCGACGCTGCTTCTTTTCGGCCAGGAGCTTTCACTTTACGCGTATATAGGTATGTTCATGCTTCTGGGTATCGTTTCCAAGAACGGTATCCTTATGGTGGATTTCGCGAAACAGAGGATGGAAGACGGTTTGCCCGCTTTTGACGCTATTTACGAGGCGTGCCGAGAGAGGTTCCGGCCTATACTTATGACGGGAGCGTCCACAATAGTCGGAGCGGTTCCTATAGCCCTGGGGTTCGGAGCTGATGGTTCTTCAAGGCAGCCCCTCGGCCTTATAATTGTGGGAGGTCTTCTTTGCGCGCAGGTCTTAACGCTTTTTGTTACGCCGGGTATATTCCTGTACATGCAGCAGTTTCAGGAAAACGTCCTCGACAAATTTGAGATGTCACGGTCTTCCGAGTCCAGGAAAAAAGAAGAGGAAGAAGAGGCGAAAGCGTAAACGGTGAACTGTGAACCGTGAACGGGGAACAGTGTACAGGGAATTGGGAATAGGGAATTGTAAAGGGATTACAGAGATTATTTTAGATTACGGAGATAAATGGCTGGGCGCAGGAAGAAATATTTGTCATCCTGAGCGAACGAAGTGAGTCGAAGGATCTAAAAAGAGATTCCTCGACTCGGGCTTCGCCCTCCCTCGGAATGACAGGGCTTTGGCGATTTCATAGACGTAACCGAACAACGATATACAATATGCAAAAATAGCGAGCCAAAGCAGCATATGGCCGGGTTTTTACAGGGAAAAGAATTGACAAAGAAAATTAGGCGTGATAAAGGTATTACGCTGTAAGCTTCTCGCAGGAGTCCGCGATAAGCGTTCTCGTACTTGATAATGTTGCAGGCAAAGAGGAAGAGTATAATTACTGTGCGCCTGTCTCCAGAACTAACGTTATGGGACGAGCAAGACTGAAAAGCAACAAGGAGGAAGTAGATGGAGGGTAGCAGATTGTACGTAGGCAACTTGACATATTCTGTAACCGAAGGGCAGCTGCAGGAGCTGTTTGGCGCGCACGGCACGGTCAAAGACGTGACAGTGATAGGGAATAAAGGTTTCGGTTTTGTGGAGATGAACGATGCCGCTGAAGCCGGCAAAGCCAAAGAAGCCCTGGACGGACAGGATCTTCAGGGACGCACACTGAGAATAGATATTGCACGCCCCAAGGAAGCAAGAGCGCCCCGGAGCGATTATAATTCCTATTAAGGAATAGTTGTACATAGTGCGACAAAATATTAAAGGCAGGTTTCGGATCGGAGATAACAGTTCCGGAGCCTGCCTTGTT
>CAZUYM010000055.1:0-8098 GCA_964624805.1 uncultured Planctomycetia bacterium | reverse complement strand
GCTAATATTATAGCATAAAAAAGGGTTACGTAAATATTAAGTTTGCATGAAAAAATACGGAGAAAACATGAAAAAGACAATAACTGCGATCATTTGTCTGCTAGTCCTCGTTTGTTCTACGAACCGGCCCGCTTTTTGCGGAGATGAAAAGATCAGGGTCATGGTAGAAGTTCTCGGAGATCAGCAATGGGAAGTGAAGGATTATGTCTCCCGGGCTTTGAATTCTCTCGAGGATGTCGAAGTGGTAGAGGAATTCCCCGGGGTGTATATGCATATCATAACGCGCGGACTCGTTACCAATAGGGGCAGAAGACTGGGCTTTGTCATGGCTTCGGCAAGTTCTCAGGTTTGGGATGTGAACCTGGAGGGCGGGTATCCGTTCACTTCAGCTGAGTACAGCGGACTGTGGCTGGAAGTGGGACCGGATATAAGAAACCTGAGTATTCAGTGCGTTGTAGCTCTCGACGAGGGACTTTTCGTAAAGATACGCGAGGGAGGCGTAAGGCCCGCGTCCGGGACACCGGAGAGCACTGTTCCCGAGGGGAACGACGACGGAGGATATATGCCCGCGGGCGGGACGACAAGCGGGTTTTAGCCGCGGAGAGCGAGACATGGCAAAAACATTTTTTTATATTGTGTTGTCGCTGGCCGTTATCTTTTGCGCGAGCCCGGCGGAATCAAAACGCTCGGACCTTGCCGGTTCCTGGTACACTTCTTCTCCTGCCGCTCTCAAAAAAGAAATAGAGACCTACCTGCGCCAAGCCGAGATGAGTCCAATTAAAGGAGAGGTCATCGGGGTGATCGCTCCGCACGCCGGCCTCCGGTACTCCGGACCTGTGGCTGCTTACGCTTACAAGGCGGTAAAGGAAAAGGATCCGGATAAGGTTATAGTGGTGGGGTTCTCCCACCGGAGACATTTTCCCGGACGTATATCCGTTTTTAACGATGAGAGTTTTGTTACTCCCCTTGGAGCGGTACGCATAGATACGGCGCTCTCTAAAAAGTTTATTGAGTACAGTGACATGATACAGGACATACCTCAGGCTTTTACCGGAGAGAACTCTATAGAGATGGAGATCCCCTTTATCCAGGTAGCGTTGGACGACCCCGGGGTAGTACTGCTTGCTATCGCGGACCAGGATATCAGGACGGTCGATCTTCTTTCCGAGGCGCTTTACAATATTCTGAAGAACGAAGAGAACTGGGTGATGATAGCCAGTGCCGATATGTGTCATCATATACCGTATGAACTGGCTAACGCGAAAGATGCCCGAACGATAGGGGTCATTGAAAAATTCGATCCGGGATATTTCTACCAGAAAAGTCTGGATGAATCAAGGCCGGACACCCTTATGTGCGGGTATGGAGCGGTTTACACGGTTATGGACGCGTCAAAAAAACTTGGAGCCGATGAGGTAAAAGTCCTTAAGTACGCGAATTCCGGAGATACATCCGGAAAGAAAGACAGCGTTGTAGGCTATTTAAGCGCGGCGTTCATCGACCGGGGCGAACCACTCGAAGTGAAGACATCTGTCCTAAAGGAGGAAGGTATGTACAACGATGATCAGAAAAGAGAACTCTTGAAGATAGCGCGCGATACGATCGACCTCTATCTTTCCACAGGCAAACGTCTTGATGTGGACACGGACGATGAATTGCTTAAAGAAGATATGGGGGCTTTTGTAACACTGCATAAGGCCGAGCGTCTCAGGGGGTGCATAGGGCATATGGTAGCTACCGGACCGCTGTATCTTACAGTAAGGGATATGGCTATCGCGGCCGCCACTGAAGATCCGAGGTTTCCTTCGATGAAGCCCGGAGAGTTGGATGAGGTGGACATAGAGATATCGGCATTGTCGCCCATGAGAAAAATAGAAGATCCGGATGAGATAGAGCTTGGAAAGCATGGAGTTATGGTCAAGTCAGGGTTCAGAAGCGGTGTATATCTTCCGCAGGTCGCGGATGAGACAGGATGGAGCAAGGAACAATTCATGAACAGCCTCTGCGCGCAGAAGGCCGGGATATCTCCGGATTCCTGGAAAACGGGCAAATGCGACATTTATGTTTTCACCGCGGAAGTGTTTGGGGAGAAAGAACTGGGAGAGTGAGTGGATGTCAGATGTTAGATTTCAGATGTCAGATATCTGTAATCTAGAATCTGTAATCTGTAATCTGTAATCTTATGTCCAGATTTTACGTACCGAAAGAAAATATTAATGACGGCGAGATAGTCGTAGAGGGTCAGGAGGCGCGACACATCCTGGATTCCATGCGTATGGGTGATGGGGATGATGTTGTTGTTTTTGACGGTACGGGTACCGAGTATACGGGACGTATAAAAGAGGCGGACAGAAAAAGAAAAAAACTGACCATAGAAATAAAGGGCGAGCGGAGTGTCCCTGACGAGGGGATGCCCCGGATCACCCTTGCGCAGGCTCTTCCCAAGAAAGATAAGATGGATTATATCGTTGAAAAAGCCACCGAGCTGGGAGTTTTCCGCATAGTTCCTCTGGTCAGCGACAGGACTATAGTGAGGCCTGAAGGATCCGGGTCTTCCAGAAAAGTGGAAAGATGGCGGAAAAAATCTCTCGAAGCGGCAAAGCAGTGCGGAAGGACAAGCATCCCCGAGATAGACGGGATAAAAACCTATTCCGAGATGCTGCTCGAGACGGCCGGTTTTGATCTGGTGCTTATGGCCTGTCTTTCTGACGATACCGTTTCTATCAAAGAAGCTTTAAAGGGGCAAAAGGCTGAAAGTATACTGGTCTTTATCGGCCCCGAAGGGGACTTTACCCCCGAAGAAATAAGCCGGGTAAACGGAGAGAACTCGAGATCCATAGATCTGGGGAAAAGGGTTTTGAAAAGTGATACCGCGGGGCTTTTTGTCCTGTCGGTGCTTAACTATGAGTTTGCGCTATGACGAAGATGACAAAAGAACTCAGATTCGCGATAAAAACACTGGGGTGCAAGGTAAACCAGTATGAGGAGCAGTCTATACGGGAGGAGCTCCTGCGCCTGGGTTTTGAGGAAGCCGAAGGATGTGAGGCGGATATATTCATAGTAAACTCCTGTTCGGTCACTTCGCGCGCGGACGCTAAGACTAAACAGGTTATACGCAGGGCGAGAAAAGACAACCCCTCCGCTAAGATCTTTGTGACGGGATGTTATGCCGTTATAGAAGAGGATATAAAAAAATTAAAGGCTATGAACGATGTGTACGGCGTAGTTCCCGGAGGGGAAAAGAAAAGACTGCCGGAAGTCTTAGGATCCGCTTTTTTAGGTAAGGAAGTCGGGGCAGGCCGCCAGGAACAGGTATCCTGGTTCAGCTCCCACACGCGGGCTTTTCTTAAGGCTCAGGACGGCTGTGACCGGAAGTGTTCCTATTGCAAAGTCAATATTGTAAGGGGACCGTCGATCTCAAGGGATGAGAAAGAGATACTTGCGGAAACGGAACGTCTTGCCCAGGCGGGATACCGGGAAATAGTACTCACGGGTATATGCCTGGGTTCCTGGAAAGGTCAAAATGGACGCGGCCTGGCGGAGCTTGTAAGAGAGGTGGATTCTCTGCGCGGCGATTTCAGGGTACGCTTGAGTTCCATAGAGCCTGACCAGATAAACAGGGAGCTTGTGAGCGTGATCTCCGGATCTGAAAAAGTCTGCAGGCATTTGCACATTCCGATGCAGAGCGGATCGGACAGGATACTTAAGGCCATGAACAGAAGATATAACTCCGGAGACCTAATAGGAAAGGCGGCCATGATACGCGGGGAAATGCCCCTGGCAGGGATCACTATGGATATAATAGCCGGGTTTCCCGGAGAGGAAGAAGAAGATTTCAAGAATACAGTGCGCGTTGTGAAGGAGATAAAGCCGTCGAGATTACATGTTTTCAGGTACAGTGACAGGAAAGGGACGGTTTCGTGCGGCCTTCCGGGTAAGGTCTCCAAATCTGAGGCGCAGGAAAGAGTAAGTACCCTGATAAGCCTGGGAGAAGCTTTACAGTCGGATTTTTGCGGAAGGTTTATAGGTACCGAAGTTGAAGTTCTTTTGGAAAAGGATCACGGGGCCTCCACGGAAGATAATATATACCCTGATATGATGGAGGGGTATTCGGGC
The DNA here is from genome assembly GCA_964624805.1 of uncultured Planctomycetia bacterium. Classification (GTDB taxonomy): domain Bacteria; phylum Omnitrophota; class Gorgyraeia; order Tantalellales; family Tantalellaceae; genus Tantalella. Next base: position 3,982 of record CAZUYM010000055.1, on the reverse strand, counting down.
GAATATTTGAGGACGATAGTTAGTAGCGATAATGCTGCCCTAGGTGACATTATATCGGTAAAAATAGGTTCTGTTGATGAAAATTCCCCGGTTTTGATATCTGAAAGAGCGCCCGAGGAAACTGCAATAGCCGACAATTAGGGTAACAAAAGCTTATATTAATATTATACATATAAATTATGGCCATGTTTGACTTGCGTATTGTTATATGATATACTTTGGATTCTTTTGGAGGTACTGTCTTGCCTGATATATTAAACCAGATAAACTGGATAGATATCATTTTTATAATCCTTTTATTGGGAATGGTTTATAAAGGATTAAAAACCGGGGTAGGCGGTCAGGTGATCGCACTGATCGGCTGGTTCGTTCTTGTTTTTCTATCGATCAAGTATTACAGTGTTGCTTCAGAAGCTCTTTTTGGGTTTTTACTGCAAAAATGGGCTAAACCGCTGTCATTTTTTGTTATCTCTGCCGTTATCTTTACGGCGATAAAGCTTTTAGAAAGAGTTTTTAATATTATAAGCGGAGAAGACCTTGCGCCGATCGAAAAAATAATGGGTGCTGTGGTTGCTGTGGTTCGCGCGGCCATTTTTTGCGGTGTAATAGGGATACTTTTACTCCTGATACCAATAGAAAGAATACACACCGATGCCGTTCAGGGGTCAAAGTCGTGCATGTTTTTCGTTAAAATGGACACGCAGATATATTCCTTGCTGGCCAATGTGAGCGGCAATAAGGAGAAGACCGACAAAGAGGAAGTACTGGAAAATATACTGGAAAACGCGGAGTCGAAGAACTAGACAGGAGAAACTATGAAACTGAGAACTATTTATGAAACTGCTGTTGCCAAGGGGATCAAAGAGGACCAGAGGTCCAAGAAACACATAGACGGGGATATATCCGCCGCCAAAAGGGAATACCGTAAAGCCACGGGAATAGAGAAAGCCGCTTTTGATAAAGAGAGTTTTAAGAACCCTTACGCGGACACCCGGATACTTAACGGTTCCGGTGATGAGGAAGTAAAGACCGTGATGGTAGGTATAGACATAGGGGTGCCTGAACTGCTTCTGGCAGACAGGCTGCGCGAGAAAGGTACAAAGATCGACCTGGTGATATCCCATCATCCTTCCGGCAGAGGATTGGCCGGACTTCACAAGGTGATGGCTATACAGTCTGGTCTGTGGGAGAAATACGGGCTTTCGTCCGAGGTGGCGGAGGGGCTGATGAAAGATCGGATAAAAGAGGTCGCTCGAGGTGTAGCTCCCGGTAACAATGCCAGAGCTACCGATGCCGCGAAGCTTCTGGGGATACCTTTTATGTGTACTCATACTGTGGCGGATAATTGTGTCGCGAGTTATCTTCAGAAGTTGTTTGACAGGAAGAAGCCGAAAAAACTGAAGAACCTTTTGGCCATATTGAAAGGTATACCGGAATACAGGACGGCCGTCCGAGAGGGTGCCGGGCCATTCGTCCTGATAGGCGAGGAAAAGTCCGACGCGGGCAAGGTGTTCGTCGATATGACCGGCGGCACGTCCGGTCCTGATAAGATGTTCGCCCGCCTGTCTCAGTCGGGGGTAAAGACCATCGTAGGGATGCATTGCAAGGAATCAGGTTTCAAGACCGCCGGTTCAGAGTTTATCAACTACGTAATAGCCGGTCACATATCAAGCGATAACCTGGGGATGAACCTTCTCTATGATCATGTCGAGAAGAAAGGGAAATTGAAGTTCATTGAATGTTCAGGGTTCAGGCGGTACAGAAGAAAATAGCTTAACGTTCTATAAAAGAGGTCAGAGTTGTAAATGGGAAGAATACCACAGGAGATCATAGACCAGATACTGGATCGCACGGATATTGCGGAAGTCATATCCGGGTACATCCAGATTAAGAAGGCGGGCAGAAGTTTTAAGGCCAATTGTCCTTTTCATAATGAAAAGACCCCGTCTTTTGTTATCAGTCCGGATAAGCAGATCTACCACTGTTTCGGCTGTGGTGTGGGCGGCAATGCCATAAATTTCGTTATGACTTACGAAAATATGGAGTTCCCTGAAGCGGTAAGAATACTTGCTGACAAAGCGGGTGTGGAGGTGCCCAGCTACGATGCTAACAGATCAGAAGGGCCGTCACTGTCGTCACGCCTTTATGAGGTCAACGATATGGCCGCTGAATTTTACGAGAAGGTGCTGCGTTCTCCGGCAGGGGCAAAAGCCCTGGAATATCTGACGAAACGCGGCATAAGCGGTGAGATACTCAAGCAGTTCAGGATAGGGTACGCTCCGGACGAATGGGAAGCGCTGCGAAAATACAGTTTATCCAGAAAAGTGTCTGATGACATGCTGAGGAAAGCGGGGCTGAGTATCCCCAGCGAAAAAGGTAAAAACGATTATGACCGGTTCCGGGGCCGTATAACTTTTCCTATCTTCAACGAGAGGGGAAGTATCGTGGGGTTCGGAGGGAGAGTGCTTGACGCTTCTTTGCCGAAATACATTAATTCTCCCGAGACGGTCGTTTACAGCAAAAGTAACATTTTATACGGTCTTAATTTCAGCAGGAAAGGCATAAGGGAGAACTCCCATGTACTTATAGTGGAAGGGTATATGGACGTCATAATGCCTTTCCAGTACGGGTTGAACAATCTTGTCGCGGCATCAGGGACGGCCCTCACCGCCCATCAGGCAAGCATGTTGAAAAAATATACGGATACGGCCGTTATGATCTTTGATTCCGACCAGGCGGGCGAAGCGGCAGCCTTGAGAGGACTTGATATCCTCATCGAGAACGGTATAAACGTGAGGATAGTCACTCTGCCGCAGGGAGACGATCCTGATACTTTTTTAAGGAAGAATGGTAAAGAAAAGTTCGCGGAGATCGTGGAGCTAGCAAAGGGATTGTTTGACTATAAGCTTGATCTCATGATAAAAAGGCTTGGCCAGAGGGATATAGGAGGGATAGTCGATGAGATGCTGCCCACAATATCCAGGATAAGCAATGAGGTAGTTAAATCCGACTACCTCAGGAGGCTTGCCGAGAGACTGGGTATACACGAGGGCTCGGTGCGGCATGAGATGAGCAAGGTGAAGTCGGATTACTCATACCATTTTTCGTCCGAAGAGAAGGCGCCCAGGTCTCCTGCCAGTTACCGAAGCAGCGAGTTGTATCTTCTGGGATTGGCTGTATCCAGCAAGGGTATGTTCGAAAGGATAGAGAAAGAGTTGGGGCTGGACAATTTCAGAGATAAGGATGTGGCACAGGTGTTTGTTGCCGCCGGTGATCTGTACCGGAACGGGACGGAGGAGATAACTCCCGGGAAGCTTGTCAGCAGGCTGAAGAATGATGAAAGGGCCAGAGAAGCGCTTATGCAGGCTATGGCTAAGGCGGAAATAACCCAGGATCATGGTAAGGCGCTGGAAGACTGTATTATGTGCGTAAGAAAAGAGACTCGCGACGAAGTGCTTAAAGATCTGAATTCCAGGCTCAAGGAAGCCCAGGAAAAAAAAGATAACGCGGAGATAACTAAACTAGTGGCAAGAATAAGCAAGATCCACAAGGAAAAGGTTGCATAATTATGCCGAGAAAACCCAGAAAAACAGTGAAGTCAAAAGTGGAAAAGCCGAAGAATAAAGTCGAAGCCGCAGTCGAAGAGGAAAAAGAGGATGAAGAGGACCAGGGTGCGAGCAGGTCGGCGATTGTCAGGAAGCTCATAAGAGCCGGCAAGGATAAAGGCTATCTCAGCTATGATGATGTCAACGAACTTATCCCTGATGATGTTGTTAACTCCGACGAGATAGACGAGGTGATAACAGCCCTTCACGAAGCTGACATCAAGGTGGTCGAGTCCGAGGAAGAAGTGGAAAAGATCCCCCTTGCCATTAAAAGAGACCAGAAAAAGGTGAAGTCCCGGAAATTTGTTCAGATAGACGATCCCGTCAAGATGTATCTCAAACAGATGGGGCAGATACCTCTTTTGAGCCGCAAGGAA
>CAZUYM010000054.1:0-8201 GCA_964624805.1 uncultured Planctomycetia bacterium | reverse complement strand
GGCCACTTCCAGGGCTACCTGTACTATCTCCTGCCGCTGTCTGATAAGATTCTCTTCCTTGATCATCCGCCGGGCGTACTCTTCCGCCTGGTTAACGATCACTTTTTCCTGGGCAGCTATCTTTTTACTTTCCTCTTCCTTCTCCCGGTCCTTCGTGTATGATGCTTCCGCCTCTTCGATCCGGTCGAGCATCTTCGCGGCAGAAGTGCTGTTCTCGTCCAACTCAAGTGCCTGGTCGACATATTTTCTTGCCTGGGGAAACCTGTTCTGGCCCATTTCCCTTTGAGCGCGGAACAGATACTCGCTTATTTTCTCACCGTTTATCTGGGATCTTTCTTCCTCTACCAGCTGGGCATTAGCGTAATCTTCCGCGGCGTTACGCGTATCCCTTTCATCCCTCCACTCCTTGTACTCCTCATTTTCATACCCTGCTTTAAAATAGTCTATAATACCTATCGCCTGGTTAAGCTGTATCAGCGAAATGTAATAGTCGCTGTCACTGGCTATTACCGCGTGCTCACTTTCAATAAGCTTATTGTATTCCTCGACTATTTTAGGAATATCCCACTCCCCAAAACGCAGCCTTTCGGTAAGGACATCCAGATACATCTGCTGATGGACATATTTGGCATCCGCCACATCCATAAGCAGCAGCGCCTTCCTGAACTTAAAATACAGCTCTTTCACTTCTACGAGAAGATCTTTTTTCGCTTTCAAGTACTCATATTTAGCTCTTTCAAACCCGACTTTCGATTCCTGCAGATTTGAAAAGTACGCAAGGTCATCCAGAAATTTAACGGTATAATAGCTCGTAATGCTTTCGGAGCCCCGGAAAGAGGAAACCGTCGGTGCCCATTTTTCTTTTACATAGTTATATTCCAGCGTATTCCCGAAAAATGCCCAGCTTCCTTTTACTCCGGCGAACCATTCCGGTTCGAACACCCTTCCGCCCCTGTTGGGTGAACCGGATTCGTCGGACCGGTAATCCGCGTCAAGGAATAACGGCCTGTAATTTTCTTTCGCGGACCCGAAAGAACCGTGAAAGTCTATTTTTGGCCAGCCTTTTGCCTTCATCATCTTTCTCTCAAAATCGTAATACTCTATGGTCTTTTTCTTTACATTGAAATCCGGACGGTTGGCAAGCGCGAGCTCATAACAGTTCTCCAGCCCGATAGAAAGCTTTTCTTTCGGTTTTTCTACCGGTTTAATATTGATCTTTTCCTCGGGCTCCATATTCATTACCTGAAAAAGTATCATCTCGGCAAGTTTGACGTCCTCGACCGCGGAGGTATGCTGAAATTCCGCCTGAAGGTTCTGCCCCTTAACGTTCAGATAGTTTACCGTGGATACCAATTCTTCTTCATGCGCTTTTTCCATCATGTCGTAAAACCGCGCGACTGTTTCCCGGTTTCGAGTCTGCATCACAAGAGCTTTGTTGGTCTTGTCGAGGTTATGGTACGCTTTTTTAGTATCCTCGACGATCTCATTGAGTATCTTCTCACGCTCCAGTTTTACTATATCCAAATTAGTCTGTGATTGTCTCAGTTCGTTCCATGTCCCCATGCCGTCGAATAATGTCTGCTTGACCTCTACCGAATATTTCTGCCCCCTATAATGCCTCTGATAGTTGTTCCCTCCGACCTTTCCTTCTGAAAGCTCCGCTACTGCTGTAATTTCCGGAAAAAGATCCCTGCGGGTCTCCCACACCCTCATCTCGGCAAGTTTGACCTGCTGATCAGCCATTACCTTTCGCTGGCTTCTGTTCATCGCTACATTGACACATTCATCTATGGTGTATACTCGGCCTTCCTGCACTTCCCCTAAAGAAAATTTTCGCGGAGTGAAGATGTCTTTAATATGGTCTATCCACCCCTTAGGCTCGTCATAGGCGTGAAAAGCGTCCCCTCTCTTCTGATCTTTCTCTATCGCCTTTTGCATTTTCTTTGCCTGGGAAACCGCTTCATTCTCCCGGGGCCCGAAAAGTTCATCTTTAGCTATTTCGGTTATGAGCTCGTGTACATCGCTGTCTGTGGGGCTTTCGTTTTGGGCCTTCTCCGCGTACTTCTTGGCATTGTTGTATGCCCCCCTGGAAAGATATTCTCTGGCTTTGGCAACGTAGCCAGCCGCCTTCTGTGTCGCTATTTCCTCTTTTCGGGCCTCTGCCTCCAATACTGCCTCGGCCTCCTCAAGCCTCTTTCTTTTTTCTTCTTCTTCGATTTTCCGCGCCCTCTCTCCCCTAACAATACCCTCTGAGATCTGTATGTTCTCCATCATCTGAGCCGCGGCAGGATTATCCTCCTCTATCTCGAACGCTTTATTTGTGTATTTTATCGCTTTCTCAAACTCCTGGCCGTCCAATGCTTTCTGGGCCTGCTCCAGATACGCGGTTGTCTCTTCCGCGCGTTTTCTGGCGTTTCTATCGACCGGTGCGTGTGACGGCTTTTCTTCGCTGATCATTTGACGGGCGTACTCTTCAGCTTCCCGCCTTATTTCGGCTTCGGCATATTCTTCGGCCCGCCTCCTCATTTCAGCTTCGGCCTCTTCTTTAGCGGCATCCTCCAGTATCTCTTTCGCTACAAAATTATCTTCCTCAAGAAGCAGCGCTTTCCTGGCATCTTCCTGGGCACTTGTATACCTGCCCTCAGCAAGATTGTCCATGGCGCTATCCAGAAGACGGTGTATCTCCTCCCCATCTTCCTGAGCCATGACATTGCCGGTAAAAGCAAAAGATAGCAGAAGAAAACATACCACTGCCTTAAACAGCAATTTTATTCTTCCGCGATCCGGATATTTTTTTATATCTCTACCTGTCAACTTTTATATCTCCGGTTAAATTGCCGGAATATCATAGATACCCCGAACTCCACACATTATTTACACTTGAATCCTCCGTACTAGATCAGAGCCCTCGGCCTACTTCTACTCGGAAGTACCTTCGGTCGATGTGTTCGGGTCTGCTTTCTTTTGACGGCGGTACTTTCTCATGTAATCCCTCATGTACTCCCGATGTCTTTCCTTGTTAGCTTCCCTGTACAGCTGGAGATACTCCTTATGTTTCCTTCTCCAGTCCAGGGACCGCTCGCGGCAGGCCTGCTTCCATGATTTGTCCTGTGATTCCTTATACTTGAAGTAATTAGGATTAGCTACGCGCCAGGACTTCATGTTAGTGAGCTGCCTCTGGTACTGACATTCCAGGCTGGAACATACCTCCTGGTTGGGCCTGTACTTGTTGGCAATGAACGATTTCCCGCAAATGATGCAGCTTTTTTCTAGACGTTCCTTTTTTTCCATTTCTATACCTCCATAAATATTTCTCGACGACACAATGACGCCGCACCAATAGAAGATGCTTCCGCTCCCAAGACCCCTCGAACTATTTCCAGCGCCTCTTTTATTCCTTTTATTAAAAATCGATCAGCGCTTTCCTGTACGAACTGTGGAAAATCTGCTTTTTCTCCTTCTATTCCCCCACCGAGCACGACGACATCGGGCCTGAACATATTAGCCAGATACGCTACCCTTACCCCCAGAGCAAGGCCCGTCCTTTTTATGAGGTCCTCAGCCAGCTCGTCTTTTTTTGCTGCGGCCTCAAAGACTACCGGCAATGTTATGTTCTCAATATTTCCTCCCACCATATTCACAATATCCGTCCCTACCCCTTTGTTGACAAGCTTTTTTGCCGTCTCCACAATGCTGAACTGGCTCCACGGTTTCAGGTAAGTATTATTAAGGGCGGTGTCGTCGACGGCCTCATATATCATCTCGTTCTTTATTACCACGCCCGTCCCTATGTCAGAAAAAACGTACAGAACCGAATTTTTCTCCGCCCTTTTGTCGGTCTCCGCGTACGCGGCGGCTGTGGCTTCACCGCATGTAAAAACATCACATCCAAAAACGCGGCTTATGCCTTCGCCGAGGATTTCCGAGGTTTTCTCATTTTTCTCGCTCATGACCTCGGGCACCGCTACTCCCGCGTAACAAAAGTCTTCTCCCGCGAGAGTCGTGTCGTTTTTTATTTTCTCAATGATCTCTTTCACCTCTTTATTTTTTCCGCTAAACTCAATAGTCGAGGCTATCTGTATTTTTTCCGCCGCCACAATTCTTCCCAATACGTCCATAACCGTCAACGTGCACTGATCTACCCAGAACCCCACACCCAGGGTCTTTTTTTGCGCTCCGTTGAACTCCACAGTACCGTCTCCCGTCCCGGCGATCTTAAGGAGTTCTTCCTTAACGCATGAATTGATATAATCAGCTGCCGCTGCTTCAGGCACCCCCGCCATTTTAGCAACATCTTTAACCGGTCGTCCGGGAATAGACTTAAGCGCGTTAAACACACTTAAACCCAGTTGCATTTTTTCATCTTCGGGGCATACCCGAAAATTTTGTATCTTCCTTTTTGGCTTTGACATTTTACCCTCCCATGTAAATAATAAAAATCTAGTTTTTACAGTTTTTTATTAAAAACTAACTTTTGACTCCTAGTTACAGTAATATACACAAGAATACAGCAAAAGTCAAATCTACCTTTAAGAAATACTTATTTATGCAAAATCCGCGTCTTCTCGTAAAGAATCCTTCCCGATAATTCAACGGTCTTCCGATATCTATCGCTGTACTTTTTGAGAGAGAAAAAGAACTATGAAAGAGTGATATAGAAGAGAAACGGCGTCTTTTATACCTGTAGGGATAGATGTGAGTATTGTTCCCTTGAAGGAAAGCAATCCCCCATATGCAAGGATCTTTGTTAAAATGACGTACCCCGCGAAAAATACCAGAAGGGTTCGTGCCCAGGCCTTCCCCGATAAGATCCCTGCACCCAGAACAATACCTGTCAGTGCAGATGCAACTACGAACAGGTAAACGTTGACAGGCTTGGGCGAAAATACCGAAAAATGGCCAAATTGAGCAAATGTACTCACGCTTATGACTAAAAAGCCCATAACAAGCTCTAAATACCCAACTAGGAGTGTAATTCCTTTCTTAGGATGTAAAAATTTGTGTATGTATGGATAATATTTGGGCGTTTTCATTGAATTTTGGCAGTATTCTGAGAGAATACTCCACTTTTTACATTATTTGGATAAATTTTGGGCTTTGATTGCTTTTTTTTGCACGTCAGACAGCTCGAACTCTTCCATTCTGCTTAAGGCTCTGCGAATATCCGGCTGTTTGGGCATTATCATGAGAGACCTTCCAAAGGCCTGTTTGGCCTCTTCGACCTTACCAACCCTCAAATAGGTCCTGCCAAGCATGTTCCAGGCCTGATATAGCTGTGGCAGCTGACGTGTAGCTATTATAAGCTGTTCTATCGCTTGATGATACAGCTTTTTCTTAAACTTTACTATGCCCAGATTGTAGTGCGCGATCGGATAATTATCCTTTATGGCGAGAGCTTTGGTGAGATAACTCTCGGCTTTATCCACCTGCCCCTGATGGAGGCAAGCGCTACCGATATTTCCGTAAGCGACAGCATAATTTTTGTTTATGTCTATCGCTTTCTGGTATTCTGCAATTGCTTTATCTATCTGCTTGTTCTCATAGTAAGTATTCCCCAGATTCAGGTATAAACGAGCGTTTCGGGGATGGTGTTTGAGTGTGCTGCTAAAAAATGATATTTCATCCTTCCAGTCCAGGTTCCTTACGGCCGTCATCCGCATATAGACCAGGAGGGCGACCGCAATAACAACCGCGTATGGCAATCTTAACAGGATCTTATCAGGGATCTTCCTATACCCCCACGCGACAGCCATGCCAACAAGCAGAAAAGGCCCTATGGATGCCATATATATCCAATGTTCCGCGAGAAAGCTGTTTATGGCTATTATGTTAGATACCGGCAACAAATTCGCGAAAAACCACACTATGGCAAAAGACGCAAGCCTGTTTCTTTTGTAAAGAACATATGCTGCCCACCCTATCGCGCCTATAAGAAGCAGGGCCAACAGTGAAGATGGCGCGAAAAGGCTTTTCGATATAGAGATAGACCTCTCCATATGAAGACCAACTGGCGCCACCAGCAGTTTAAGATAGACTATGACTGTCCGGAAAAATGTCAGCAGCCGGTATAAAAGCGGGATCTTATTAAACACCGACGCGGGAGCTATGTCCGCGAAACTGAGTATCGTAAGCCTGAGATACCCATATACCACCACTATCACGGCATACGGCACCCAGGACCATTTAAGCTTATTGTATGCCTTATTGTCATCCTGCCCACGCAGAAAAAAGAACATGTACAGGAAGATCAATAACGGCATACTTATTATTATCTCTTTCGAAAGCAGGGACAATACGAACATCCCTATGGACAGAACATAGAGGTATATCGCCATATGCCCCCGTTTGACATGCTCCGCGAACCGCATAAATATCACGATAGACAATAGCATAAAAACCGCGTACAGCGAATCCGCGCGACCCGCGATATACGCTATAGCTTCCGAATGGACGGGGTGTACCGCGTAAAAAAGCGCGGCTACAGCCGATGCTATGACGTCTCCCGCGAGATAATACAGGAAAATAAATACCATAACAGCGACAAGCGCGTGCAATACGACATTGGTAAGATGAAAACCAAAAGGATACTCGCCCCAAAGGAAATAATCTATCATGTTTGATATTTCCTGTATGGGCCGGTAAAAGTTGTTTATATTCTCACTGCCATAACCCACGTACGTCTTGAATACATTCGGCAAATGTACAAAACTTTTGACCTGCGAGTTATTAAGGATAAGGTACTCGTCGTCCCAGATGAAATCACCCTTAAGCGTATTGGCATACACCATAAACGCGACAAAAAATACAAGAAAACAAACCGCGATTATCTTTTTTCGGCTGTACTTCCCGGCGGGCGCGGACTGAGATGGCACTACCTGTCCCACGGCAGCGGTGTCTCCCTGGGCGCCTTTATTAAGATCTTTCTGTCGACCTCCGGACTTCATCCGCATCCTCCAACTGTTCTTCTTCTTGAACTTATCATCACGCCTAAACAGTATATCATAGGTCAATACGAATCTTCAAACACGTTGTCTGTTTTGGTTACACAAACGGTTGTCCTGGGCTCCAACCCTGCGGGCATGCTTGCGGGAAGTTTTTTTTCATGCTATTATTATCTGCCATGAAAAAGAACCTTATCTTTTTGATCTTATTTGTTTTCTCAATATGCGAACCCGGTTTCTGCGTCCAGGATACTTTCCAAATAGTCACTGACGCGCCGGTAGCCCTGGGCGGGGGAATGATCCGCCATTATACGGACTCGGCCAACGGCCCCGTCTTTACCCGGTATAGTTATGAAGGGCTTGCCCCCGGGTATCTTCTTGTAAAAAAAACAACCGCGGGCGGCTCGGAGGACTCTACCAAAACCGAGATACTTCGCCTTCCGTTGAAAAATAAAAAAGCCGTCTTCCGTGTAGGTGCCCGTGACATTCAGCTTGATGTTACCGGCCACCGAAGAGTTACCGTTAAGGAAAAGGATTAGGTGTTATTATGAAGCTTGGGATCATTGGTCTGGAGCAGTCCGGCAAAACAACCGTTTTTAACGCCATGACCGGCGCGAACAAAGAGGTCGGGACATATGGCAAGATAGAAGCTAATATAGCCATGGTCAAAGTCCCGGACAAAAGGATCGACTGGCTGTCTGATCTTTATAACCCTAAAAAAACTGTTCATGCGGACATCGAATTTGTGGATATCCCCGGCAGCATAAACGATTCCTCCGACCCTAAGGTCATCGCCGCGGCCCGGGAGGTCGATGCTTTTGTTTTTATTATCCGTGCTTTTGACAACCCGGAAGTCCTCCATCCGCTTGACAGCATAGATCCTGTCCGGGATTACGAACAGATAAAGGTAGGCCTCATAATCGCCGACATGTCTCTCGCCGAAAAAAGGATCGAGAAGCTTAAAAAATCAGTAAATACTGGTGCCTGCACTCCCGCGGACAAGCTTGAACTTTCCGTTCTGGAAAAAGTAATGGCAAAGCTGGAGAACGAACAGCCCGCGAAAGCGGCAGAGCTTAATGACCAGGAAGATAAAGCGATCAGATCTTTCCAGTTCCTGACACTCAAGCCATATCTGGCACTTTTGAATGTTTCGGACGACGCCTTGCGTTCAGAACAGACATCCTCGGTAATATCAAAACTGTCAAATTCAATGGCCATGTGCGCTAACATAGAGATGGAGATCCGCCAGCTTGACGAAGC
>CAZUYM010000053.1:0-8393 GCA_964624805.1 uncultured Planctomycetia bacterium | reverse complement strand
TCAGTGTCACTGGCCGGATCCCAATACTCCTATGGAGGAGAGTTTTGGAGCGCTCAATGCGCTAGTGGGGGAAGGGAAAATAAGACATATAGGCGTGTCGAACTTTTCTGAAGAGCAGCTCGCCGAAGCTCTGTCATTCTCTAATGTGGTGAGTAACCAGGTTCAGTACTCACTTCTAGACAGGGAGATAGAGGAAGACCTTATTCCGTTCTGCGGCGAAAAGGGAGTGACCGTTCTTTCTTACGGTCCTTTGGGCGGAGGGATCTTGACGGGTAAGTATAAAGAACTGCCGCAGGTATCCAAGGGTGACGTAAAATCATTTTTTTACAAGTTCTACAGGGAGCCTTTCTGGAGTCAGGCAAGAGACCTGGTGGATGTGCTTGATGAGATCGCGGAAGAACATGGCGTTTCTACATCACATGTGGCTATGAACTGGGTTCTGAGTAGGCCTGAAGTCGGCAGCTGTATAGTGGGTTGTCGCACGGTCGAGCAGATCAAGAGTAACGTAGCCGCGTCGGACTGGGAGCTCAGTGCCGAGGAGCTTGAACGGATCCCACAGATATAACCAGGTTAGGATGAAATCCAAAATCCTAAGCCCAAAATCCAAAAGAAATCCAAATCATTAAATCCAAAATAGGCAACTCTTTGCGGTCCTTCAATAACGTTATATCTACGAGTATTGATTTTGTGAGGTCTTTAGCTGCCAACTAAGTAGAGATGGAAAATTTGTAAAGGCTTTGCGCGTTTTGTCATTTGGATTTTGGATTTCATTTGGGTTTTGGATTTTGTCATTTGTCATTGACGGCTATATTTTTCCCGTACGGATGATGTCGGAGTAGTACCTGGCGGAATCGCGTATAGTGCGTTGTTGGGATGCAAAATCCACCGCTATGAGTCCAAAGCGTTTTGAGTACCCGTGAGCCCATTCAAAATTATCCAGAAGCGACCAATGGAGATATCCTGTCACGGGCGCGCCTTCATTTATAGCTCTCAATAGTTGTGTAAGGTGACCATTTATATAGGATCTTCTTAAGGCGTCGTCGGTGGTGGCAAGCCCGTTTTCCGTGATCATTATCGGCAGTCCATATCTCGAAAAACTTTTAACTACTTCATATAACCCTTCCGGATATATTTCCCAGCCCATATCTGTAGTTTTGCCTGCCTCGGGATGGTGCTCGTAAGAACAGACTTCTCCCGGGGGACGTTGTCTGAAGGGCTTTTTGTTCTGTATGAACTGGCGGAAATAATAGTTCAGGCCGATAAAATCTATAGAGTTCTTTATGGAAAGTTTTTCCGGTTTAACGCCGGGGATAAGGACGCGTCCCTTAATGGCGGAGCGTATGCTGCTGTGGTTATGCAGTCTGTCGCGAAAAAATGTCGCCAAGCGGTCAAGGGGGGAGTATAGTTTGCAGGGATGAAATGCCGTTACTGCTTTAGCTATGCCGATCACGGGTTCTATTATTCTCGAAGAGCGTTCGTAGGCTTCGTTCATGAGTTTGTAGGATTCGACATGTCCCTTAAGCATATTTTTTAATACCAGAAGAGCCTCATTGAAGTTATGTCTCGACGGAGGCCATTCTCCGTAAAAATACCCCAGGAAGGCCAGTATGTGAGGTTCGTTAAGGGCTATCCAGTAGCGAACATTATCTCCCAGCTCTTCTATGGCCTTTTCCGCAAAACGGGAAAAGAGACCCACAGACTCATCAATAGTCCAACCGCCTTTTTGCGACAGCCAGAGGGGGAGAGTGAAGTGGTTCAGTGTGACTATAGGTTCTATGCCGAGTTTTTTAAGATCGGAGATCACTTTTCTGTAATGATCCCATTCAGTTTCATCCCAGACACCGTCTTCTTTCTCGAGCCGACTCCATTCAAGTCCTAAACGATGCGCGTTATGTCCCAGTTCTTTAGCCAGAACAAAATCTTCATGAAAACGGTTGTAATGATCGCAGGCTTTTTCAGAAGGTTCAGTATTGCCCTCCTGTTCCCATTTCCACCAGTCATTATAAAAATTGTCACCTTCTACCTGGTGGGAGGAGGTCGAAGCACCCCATAAGAAGTTTTTGGGAAATGACCTGTTCATGCTAATCAGTATACCGCTTATTTCTTTTACGGGCAAGGAGGGACAGGTCTGGGATCAAAAAATTTTACGCCATGGGATCAAATCGAGAAAGGTCCCTATACTTTGCGAAAGATAAAAAAAATATTGACAAAAAATCAAAGAGAGAATACAATAAAAGGCGGGTGAGGGTAGGGATGTTCACCCGCCTTTGTCACGCGAAAGATCCAGTTTGGACCCGCGTTTCATTGACAAGTACTATTTTATCAAATGGCAGGGATAAGTCAAGGAGTAACTGTTATCTCTTGAAATGACTGTTTTTACAGGGTTTCAGGAGCATAAAAAATCACGGGGAGGGGTAAAATGAGAGGAAAAGAGACTCAATTTGTATGGATAGTTTTAGTATTGTTGTTCGTGGCGAGCGGGGCCTTTGCCTCGGACGAAAAATGGGAAAAGATCTCTGACGGGACAACGGGAAAAATGCTTTCTATCGAAAGTATTAATGGAAAGGATGCCGTTTATGTCGGAGCCGAATATGGTTTGTTCAAGGTCGCGTCAGGCTTGATGGAAAAGGTTTCCGGGAGGGAAGAACTTCTCAATGTGAAGAGTATAGCTTTGTTCAGGGAAGATGTTTCTCTGGCAGCTTCGGGTGGCGTGTATCTGCAAAAAGACGATTCTTTTTGGGCCCGTTTGCCGGGACGTAAAAATATTGAGGGTGTAGTTGTTCTGGAATACGCGAACGAGGGCACGCTGCTGGCATGGTCGGAAAAAGAACTTTTTGAAATAAAAGGCGATAACTGGAAAAGGATCGGGTTGGAGTTGGAGTGGGATAAGATAGTAGATGTGGTATGCGCTAAAAATGTTATCTATGTCGGCGCGGGAGGCAGCGTATATCGGTCTGAAGATAAGGGGAGGGGGTGGAAGAAAATACAGCTTGTTACAAAGAATATAAATGAGGAGATCGCTGACGTAGTTCCGGAAGGTGAGGAAGTGTTTGATCAACCCGCGGGCATAAGAGATATGGACCTTTGTGGGGTTGGAGTCGCGGTCGCGACAGACCGGGGGATATTTGTTCTGGGGTCCGAAGGGCAGGTGTTATCGCGCGTAGACACAACGGGGCTTCCGTCGGATAGAGTGGGAAAAGTAGCATGCTCGGAAGATAGTCTTTTCGTCGCGACAGACAGTAAGGTCTTTCTTTATGACGAGCCGGCAGGATCCTGGGGGACTGTTTTTGAAAAAACTTTTTCAGAACCTATACAACGTTTGAATTGGCAGAAAGATGTTTTTGGGCAGGGATGGCTCTGGGTTGCCGGAGGAAAATATTTATACAGAAAAAAGATCGCGCCGGAGAAGAGCCAGAAATTCTTTGAAGAAAAATTGCAAATAGTAAAAGCTGCCCATGTTCCGCTTTTGGAAGTACATGAGATGGCAATTGAATACGCGGAGGTCAGCCCCGAAAAAATAAAGGAATGGCGACAGGGGGCGAGGTGGAAAGCGATCTTTCCGAAACTTTCCGTGGGTTTTTCCCAGTCATGTGACGATAACATAGAACTGTATAAAAGCGCTAGCAGGTATTATGTGGCCTCCGGTCCGAGAGAGAGGGGCGAGGACTGGGATGTAGATCTCAGCTGGGATCTGTCGGATCTTATCTGGAACGAATCTCAGACATCGATCGACGTAAGGAGCAAACTTATGGTACAGCTTCGAGATGGAATACTGGAGGAAGTAACACGATTATATTTTGAGAGAAAGAGGCTGGTTATTGAAGCCGAGAAGAATGCTGCCCCGGAAAAGCTGCTGCGGATAGAGGAGCTGACTGGATATATTGACGCGCTGACGGGTGGTGGATATTCGCGAGCGCTTGCTGAAGCAGGTCATAGGTCATAGCGTGGCGCAGGGCGCAGGGTGCTGGGCGGGCGGTTAGAGTTCTGATCGTCAACAACAAAAAAGAAAGGATAATTTAATGACAAATGCCAAAATCCAAAACCCAAATGAAATCCAAATGACAAAACCCAAAGTAGCGTTTCTTTAGGATTTTGGATTTTTGTGATTCCTTTGGATTTTGGGCTTAGGATTTTGGATTTATATCCCCGATTCCCTGATATCCTAGTCCCTAATCTCCTGATGTCCCGATATCCTTCGTTGACCCTAAAACACATACTATAGACATGTCAGCTACCACGACCTTAAACTCCAGTCCATACCTGATACTCAATACTCAATACTCAATACTCAATACCAGTTCGCATCCATAAGCTGGCATTTAATATTATGACTATATTCCGTATATAATACCCTTCAAAAAACGGTGTGACCACAGCTGTAAAACCTGTCATATTCGAAATTTCTTGACAAAACACGTATTACTGTTAGAATTACTTCAATAAATAGCGGAGGTTTAAATGAAGCTGGAAAACAAGGTATCAATTATCACCGGAGCAGCCCGTGGAATAGGCAAAGAGATAGCGGTTCTCTTCGCCGAAGAGGGGGCGGACCTCGCTTTATGCGACGTGAACGAAGAAGCTCTGGCTGAGACTAAAGCTGAGATCGAGAAGAATACCGGGCGAAAGGTTATGATACAGAAAGTCGACGTTATATCACCCCAAGATGTTGAGGATTTCGTCAAGAAAACCCTTGACAATTTTGGCAGTTTGGATATACTTGTCAACAATGCAGGCATCACCAGAGATAATCTTGTCATGAGGATGTCAGAGCAGGAGTGGGACGCTGTACTTGATGTTAATCTTAAGGGGGCGTTCAACTGTATAAAGGCGGTCACCCGTCCGATGATGAAAAAAAGAAGCGGCAAGATAGTTAACATGGCTTCTATTATAGGTGTGATGGGCAACGCGGGTCAGGCTAACTATGCTGCCAGTAAAGGCGGACTGATATCCTTGACCAAGACTATAGCCAAGGAGCTGGGGTCAAGAAACATCAATGTGAACGCCATCGCTCCCGGTTTTATCCAGACGGATATGACCGATAAGCTCTCTGAAGACGCAAAGGATAAGCTGCTGGCATTTATACCGCTGGCACGCATGGGCAGCCCCAGGGACGTGGCCAGTCTGGCACTTTTCCTGGCAAGCGAAGAAGCCTCATATATCACGGGTCAGGTTGTCAAGGTCGATGGCGGCATGGTCATGTAAATGAGGCCACAACTTATGGAGCGAAGCGACATAAGTTGTAAGGCCGAATTTATCCCGACGAAGTCCTCGAAGGTTCACTGAACCTGAGAGGAGCGTAAGCGAGGGATCTCAGAAACAAAGAGATTGCTTCGTCGCCTTTGAGAGGCTCCTCGCAATGACGCGCGGGGGAGTGTAAGCGAGGGATCTCAGAAAGCCGACCGAGGGATCTTTAGAAGTGAACGAATATTTTAAGGAACGAATAGTAAATGGTCATTTTGTTGAACCATAAAAAGGAGGTAACATGTCAGAGGTAGCTGAAAAGGTAAAATCAATCGTAGCCGAACAGCTTGGTGTGAAGATTGAAGAGGTCAAAGAGGACGCTAAGTTTATCGATGATCTGGGTGCCGACTCGCTGGACACAGTAGAACTGGTAATGGCCCTTGAAGAGGAATTCGGGGCAGAGATACCGGACGAGGACGCCGAGAAGCTGACCACTGTTGGTGAAGCGATCAAGTACATAGAAGAAAAAGCAGCAGCGTAAATTTCCAACAAAAGAAGATCCATCTAAAATATGTCTAATAGAAGAGTAGTCCTTACGGGAGTAGGCATTGTCTCTCCCGTAGGGAACAATATCAACGATTTTTGGGATTCCGTCATAAACGGTAAGACGGGTGTGACTCGTCTTACTGCCTTTGATCCGACCTATTTTTATTCCCAGATAGCCGCCGAAGTCAAAAATTTCGACGCATCTCTATACATGAACAGTAAACAGGATAGGCGTTTTGACAAGTTCGTCAAGTTCGCTATCGCCGCCGCTAAGATGGCTATTGAAGACAGTGGTCTGGACCAGGAAAGAATAAACAAAGAGAGAGCCGGTGTTTACATAGGGTCAGGTATCGGAGGACTCCATACCGTTGAGCTTGAGCACGAAAAATATCTGGAGACGAAAAAGAAGGATGAAGCAAAAGCAGCCTCTAAAATATCGCCTTTTCTCATTCCCATGCTGATAGTCAATATGGCATCGGGGATAGTCTCAATAGAGCTGGGGTTTAAGGGGCCTAATTCCGCCGCTGTTACCGCCTGTGCCACTGCCAGTCATTCTATTGGAGATGCTTACAGGATCATACAGAGGAATGAGGCGGAAATAATGGTAGGCGGGGGATCCGAGGCTGCCATAACAAAGATGGGTTTCGGCGGGTTTTGCGCTTTGAAAGCGCTCTCCACGCGGAATGATGATCCTGCAAGAGCGTCACGTCCTTTCGACAGAGAGAGGGACGGGTTCGTTATGGGAGAAGGCGCAGCGGTTGTCGTTCTCGAAGAGCTGGAGCATGCAAAAAAAAGAGGTGCCAAAATATACTGCGAGATGGCCGGTTACGGCATGAGCGGTGACGCGTATCACATGACAGCTCCCGATCCCTGCGGGGATGGGGCAGTACGGTGCATGAGGACCTCTCTGGATGACGCGGGGCTGAACATCGACGATGTTGACTACATTAACGCGCACGGTACTTCCACTCCTCTGAACGATAAAATGGAGACGGGAGCTATAAAGACGGTATTTGGCGACAGGGCTTACAAAATACCGGTCAGTTCCACCAAGGGCGTTACCGGACATCTTCTGGGAGCGACCGGAGCCGCGGAGCTTATAGCTTGCGCCAAGGCAATGGATGATGACGTTATACCTCCTACTATAAATTACGAGTATCCCGATCCCGAGTGCGATCTGGATTATGTTCCCAACGAAGCCCGAAAAGCGAAAATAGATGTAGCAATAAGCAACTCGCTGGGTTTCGGCGGTCACAATGTTACTCTTGTAGTGAAAAGGTTTAAGGGCTGATGAAGGTCCGGCGGGTAACATTCAGCATAGATACTTTATAGCTGAACGACTGCCGGATTTTTTTATTTTATCGACTGAAAAAGAAAACCAAGGAGACATGATATGGATTATCTTTTGACCGAAGAACAGCAGATGGTCAAGGAACTGTGCCGCCAGATAGCTGAAGAAAAGATAAAGCCCGTCGCTGCCGAATATGATGAGAACGGGGAATTTCCCTGGGAAATAGTAAAGATCCTGGCAGAATCAGATATCTGCGGTGTGTATATTCCGGAAGAATACGGCGGAATGGGCGGCGGCGTATTGGAGATGGCTATAGCTACCGAACAGCTTTCCTGGGGTTGCGGCGGCATAGCGCTGGCTTTCGCGGCTACGGGACTCGGCACGTATCCTATACTTCTTTATGCTAACGACGAACAGAAATCCAGGTATCTGCCGGATATAGCGTCAGGTAAAAAGCTTGCCGCGTTCTGTATTACCGAGGCGTCTGCCGGTTCTGACGCGGGAGGAATAAAGACGACGGCCAAAAAAGACGGCGACCATTATATCCTTAATGGGACGAAACAGTGGATCACCAACGGCGGAGAGGCGGAGGTATACACTGTCATAGCTATGACAGATAAGTCGAAAGGCCCGCGCGGCGCGAGCGCTTTTATTGTGGATAAAGACACTCCCGGCGTAAGTTTCGGAAAAAAAGAGAACAAGCTCGGGATCAGAGGTTCGGCCACACGGGAGGTTATCTTTACGGATGTAAAGGTCCCGAAAGAGAATCTTCTTGGTAAGGAAGGCCTCGGCTTTATAGTAGCGATGAAGACTTTTGATCATTCAAGGCCAGGTGTCGCCGCTCAGGCGGTAGGCATAGCGCAGAGAGCGGTCGATGAGGCTGTAAAGTATTCTCACGAAAGAAAACAGTTCGGCAGTTCCATTTCCTCTTTTCAGGGGATCCAGTGGATGCTGGCAGATATGGCGACGCAGGTAGAGGCCTCAAGGGCGCTGATATATGCCGCCGCGAGGATGGTGGATGCCGGAGTCAAGAAGAACGTAGCCAAAGTATCCGCTATGTGTAAGATGTTCGCGTCTGATACAGCGATGAAAGTAACCACCGATGCCGTACAGATATTCGGCGGTTACGGTTATATGAAAGAGTATCCGGCGGAAAAGCTGATGAGAGACGCCAAAATAACGCAGATATATGAAGGTACCAACCAGATCCAGAGAGGCGTTATAGCGTCAGCGCTGATCAAGGAAGGGCTGGCTAAGTAAATGAGGCCACAACTTACGGAGCGGAGCGAACGCAAGTTGTAAGGCCGAATTTATCCCGAGGAAGGCGAAAGCCGACCGAGGGATCTAAGACCGAACGAAAGTGAGGTCTATAAAG
>CAZUYM010000052.1:0-8529 GCA_964624805.1 uncultured Planctomycetia bacterium | reverse complement strand
AGCCCTGGAAGTGGCCAGAGAGGCGCTTAAGTCCGGGGATCTGGATAAAGCGAGCGAATACACGGGAAAAGCGTTGAGTGTCGATCCGGATAATAAGGAGGCACGGCAGCTTCAGAATAAAATAAATAAAGCTAAGAGCGGACAGTAATAACGCTGGAGGAGCGATATGGGTGATAATGAGAAAAAAGATGTTCTTGGGGAACTCAGGGGCAAAATAGAAAGCTATTTGAAGAAGATAGATATTGCCCGGATAAAGCAGTCGATAAAGGAACTGGACCTGAAAAAAATAGATCCGGCCAAGATCAAGAAAAATTACATATGGATACTGCTGGGCATCCTGATACTGACATTTGTCCTGGCGCGGACAGTCGGGAAGATAAAACAGGTAATTTTCGGCGCGGGCAAAGAAGCAAAAGAGATGGTGGAATTCATGGAAACCACCCCGGTAAAAGTATACAAGGTCAAGAGGATGGACTTTAAGGATACGCTGCCGGTAATGGGAAGGATAGAAGGATTTAAGGAAATTGAACTCAGGTTCGACGGGAAGGGTATTCTGGAAAGTTTCAACTTCGAAGAAGGGGAACGCATACTTGAAGGTGACATTATTGCCAGTCTGGACCAGAAAGACGCGCTGCTCAAACTCAAATATGCCAGTCTTGAACTGGAAAAATCCAAGTCACTTTTCGACCTGGGAGGTATCGACAAAATAGCGGTGGAACAAAAAAAACTGGAGTATGAATCCGCGAAAAGAGATCTCGAAAAAACCAATATCTATGCCCCCAGTGACGGATATCTCGGGAGCAAGGAAAAAAACGCGGGAACCTTTATAACCTCACAGGACAAAATAGGCACTTTTGTGGATTTCGGTGAGGTGTATGCCTCATTCGACGTGATAGAGGAGGATTCCCCAAAGATGGAGCTTGGGCAGACCGTGGAAATATTTCTGGATGCTTATCCGGGTACAAGCTACTCCGGAACAGTGGACATGGTGGCACCCATGATAGAGGGAAGGACCCGGACCCAAAAAATAAAGATAGAACTGAGCAACGATGAAAATGAACTCAAGCCGGGGATGTTCGCCAGGGCTATCATCAATACGTACGAAAAAAAGGACGCGTTGATAATCCCGGCGTCATCGTTCAAGAAGCAGGAAAATCAGTATTTTGTTTATGTAGTCCATCCGGAGGAGGCAGAGGAAACCGAGGGCGAGGAAGCGCCGGCCGAATCGGCTGAGGCTGACGGCATCGGTGTTGGTATTGTGGAGGAAAGAGCAATAGAGATAGAATATTTGACCCACGATGTGGCTGAGATAGCCAAGGGGCTGGAGGAAGGCGAACTGATAATCCGCGAACTTCATCAGGAATACAAGGATCAGGACAAAGTAGAGGTCACTGAGGTGCAGGAGACGCTGTTCTAGCTCGGAGCAGGGAGCTGGGAGCGTGGAGTTTGCAGGACAGAACGCTCTTGGAAATAAAAAATCGGGATCAGGTGGTGGGATCAGGGTTTTGGGTGCCGAAAAACACCTAACACCCAGGACCCAAGACCTGGATAAGCATTAAAGTTGAACTAACTATGGGACTACCGGAATTTTCTACCAGGAAACCCGTTACCACCGTCATGATATTCGCGGGGGTAATGCTCTTCGGAATAATTTCACTCATGAAACTTCCGCAGGAGCTGTTTCCCCCGATAACGTATCCGCAGCTGACCGTTTTTACCGGTTACGCGAACGCCGCCCCTGAAGAGATCGAGACATTGCTTACCAAGCCTGTCGAAGAAGCCGTTGGTACGGTAAGCGGCCTGAAATCTGTAAAGTCGATATCAAAAGAAGGGGTGTCTCTTGTTATTGCCGAGTTCGACTGGGATCAGAACATGGATTTCGCGTCACTCAGGACAAGGGAAAAAGTCGACCTTATTAAAGCGCGCCTGCCGCGGGACGCGTCCGAACCTCTCGTTGTGCCCTTCAATCCGTTCGAACTTCCGATAATGACAATAAGTGTCACAGGGAACAGGACCCCGTCGCAGTTAAGACAGATCGCGATCGATACGATAAAAGAAGAGCTGGAAAAGATAGATGGTGTCGCCTCAGCGGCCGTAGAAGGGGGACTGGAGCGGGAGATCCTGATAGAGGCTAACCAGGGCAAACTGAAGACATACGACGTGTCGATCCTGAATATCTCGGATGCGGTGACCAATGCTAACCTTAACTATCCAGCCGGCACGATAAAAGAAAGTTTTTATGAATATCTCATACGTACGCTGGGGGAGTTTCAGGACGTGAAGGAAATAGGGCACGTGGTCGTTAAGAACAGGGCCGACGAGCAGGACAGGGGCATGCCCTTTGAACAAAAACTGAAGGAAAGAAAAATAAGCGAAGAAGCTAACCTGGTTCTCATAAAAGACGTAGCGAATGTGAAGGATACATTCAAAGAGCGAACCAGTCATTCCAGATACAATGCCAAAGAAAATATTTCTATTTCCATCCAGAAACAGGCTCAGGCGAACACGATGCAGGTCATAAACAACATCAGGGCATCATTCACACAGCTCGAAAAGATGCTTCCAAACGATGTTAAGCTGGAGGTCGTATATGACCAGTCTATTTTCATAAGGGACGCAATTAACGGTGTGAGGGATGCCGCGGTCCAGGGCGGTATCCTGGCGTTTCTGGTGCTTTTGGTATTTCTGCGCAGCGTAAAGTCTTCGGCGATAGTCACGCTGAGCATACCGATATCCGTCATGATAGTCTTTACCTTTATGTATTTCGGGGGGCTCTCAATAAACATGATGTCGCTGGGGGGGTTGGCTTTGGGTGTGGGGATGCTTGTCGACAACGCCATAGTTGTTATGGAAAATATTTTTCGGCACAGAGAAATGGGGAAACCGCCGGAAAAGGCCGCCACGGACGGCGCGGAGGAAGTCTCGAACGCTATTGTGGCATCCACACTGACAACCATCGCGGTTTTTCTTCCCATGATATTTGTTGTGGGTGTTGCCGGCCAGTTGTTCAAAGAGCTGGCGTTTACCGTTACCTTTTCACTTATAGGCTCCCTGTGGGTAGCGCTGACACTGATACCTCTTCTCAGCTGTAAACTTGGCGGAGGCGAAGAAGAAGCCGCTAAGGGAGCCGCGGCGTTTGCCGGGGGAGAGAAATGGAAGAAAGTAGTATCCAAATATGAAGAGCTTCTTCGAAAATTCCTGCGCCACAAGAAAATAGGACTGTTTACGGTACTGGTGATCTTTATATTGAGCCTTTTTATATTCAATGTACTGGAAAAAGAACTTATGCCTAAAACGGACCAGGGGCAGTTTATAGTCAATGTGGATATGCCGGTGGGCACAAAGCTTTCGGAGACCGACAAGGTGGTGTCGAAGCTGGAGGATGCCATACTTGAACACCCCGATGTGGAGAGTATGAGCGCTGTTCTCGGGTCCACGGGGGGAGATTCGGCCAAGGACATCGTAAAAAGACTTGGTTCTCATCAGGGGCAGCTTATTATCAGCTTGAAAGAGAAGCGCAAGAAAAAGACCACGGATATAGTCCAGGAGCTGCGCGCGGCGGTCGATGAAGATAAATTTTTTAATGATGTGAGCGTAGATTTTGCCCTGCAGCAAAGCGTCATATCCGGAGCGTTCGGAGGCGGTGGCAGGCCTATAACCGTAGAAATAAAAGGGGAAGAGCTTGCCGTTATGGAAAGAACAGCCCGAAAAATAGAAAGAGAATTAAACTCTATAGAGGGCATATTCGGGATAGAAGACGACGTCCCGGAACCATCGCCGGAAGTAAGGATAACCATAGACAAGGACAAGGCTTCTCTGTACGGCATTTCTGTTGTCGATCTTGCCAGGATAGCGCAGATGGTAATGAGAGGATACATACCATCCCAGTATAAAGAAAAGGGCAGGGAAATAGATATCCGTGTCAGGTTGAGGGAAGAGGACAGGGATTCTTATGAGAAGTTGTATCGTATAATGATAGACGCTCCCATCGGGGGCATGGTGCCGCTGGGAACTGTCGCCGCGTTCGAAAGAGGAAAAGGACCCAGTGAGATCAAGAGGCTCGGGCAGGAACGCACAATAACGGTTTCGGCCAATGTCGTAGACAGAAAGCTGTCGGAAGTAATGGCGGATGTGGAAAAAATGGTAGAAGGACTGGATCTGGAAAGCGGATACACCGCGGAGCTTACCGGAGAATCCGAGGAGATGAAGAAGTCCTTCAACAGCCTGCAGTTTGCTATGATACTTTCTATCGTCATGGTCTACATGATCATGGCAGCGCAGTTCGAATCGTTGACTCAGCCGCTTATAATCCTTTTTACGGTACCGTTATCCCTCATAGGTGTTCTGTTGGCGTTGTTCGCTACAAGTACTTCTGTCAATGTCGTTGCTTTTCTGGGAATAATAATGTTGGGGGGGATCGTCGTCAACAATGGTATCGTTCTGATAGACTATACAAACATCCTCATAAAGAACGGAAAAAACGTGATGGACGCTGTCGTAGAAGCCAGCCTTGCCAGGTTACGACCTATCATAATGACAGCTTTGACTACAGTGCTGGGCCTTTTCCCGATGGCCCTGGCGGTAGGCAGGGGCTCTGAGCTCCGGGCTCCTATGGCGATAAGCGTTATGGGAGGACTGGTGGTGTCGACTTTTCTTACCCTTGTTGTTATCCCGTCGATCTTCATCATAGAGAGTGACATAAGGAACAAGATCATAAGATATTTTAAATAAGAGAGCTTATTTTATAAAGCGTGTTTCCGTCGGGGCGAAGAATCTCCAAGGGAACAGGTTTACGGAACGTTTTTAAAATCTCGCAGAAGAATCATGAGCTTATCCCGATTTTCTATCGTAAGGCCGATAACCACGATCATGATATTCGCCGCGTTATCGCTTATGGGGGTCATCTCTATTACCCGCCTGCCTGTAGAACTATATCCTGACATATCTTTCGGCCAGATAAGCATTATCATATACATACGCGGCGGGATCCCGCCGACCGAGGTCGAATCTATGGTGACACGGCCCATAGAAGAGGCTGTAAGCACGGTTTCTCATCTTGAAAGGATATTGTCCATATCTAAAGAAGGTGAAGCCACGGTCGTCCTGAGCTTCGAGAGAGGCATAGACATGCAGCTCGCGGCCATGGAGGTCAGGGAAAAATTCGCCAAAGTTAAAGAAAAAATGCCTAAAGAGGCTGAAAAGCCTATTATCGCGCAGTTTTCACAGACGGATGTGCCTATAGTCATCTTTGCGCTTACAAGCCGCAAGCGCACGACCGAAGAGCTGCGCAGAATGGTCGACGAAAAAGTAAAAGAAAGGGTCAAGAGAATAAACGGGGTCGCTAATGTCGAGGTCGGCGGCGGGAGAGAAAGGAAAATAATAATCGAGGTGGATAAAAAAGCATTGTACCGGTATGCGGTATCCATTAACCGGCTTATTTCTGCAGTGGGATCCAATAACCTGAACCTGCTTACAGGACAGCTTGAAAGGAAAAAGGATAAAGTGCTTATCCGGGCCATAGGACAATTTATAGATGTGGATGACATAAAGAATACAGCGGTATTGACCCGGCCGGACGGTTCGGTGGTAAGGGTGCAGGACCTTGCCGAGGTCAAGGATTCTTATCTTGAGCCGAAGACATACGCGAGAATAAACATAAAACCCATAGTGTCTGTATACGTTCAAAAAGAGTCCAAAGCCAACACCATAAGTGTCTCGGAAAAGATAATGAATGAAGTGGAAAACATAAAGGCCCTGGTTCCCGAGGATATCGAGGTAGTCGTGACCAAGAACCAGGCGGAATTTATAAGTACGTCCATTGCCAACCTGAGGGATTCTCTCTTGCGCGGGGCGGCCATGATAATTTTCATCCTGATGCTCTTCATGGGAAAGTTCGGGAAAAAAGCGTCTATAATAGTCCCCGCGGGTCTTCTGGCATCAATGTTTGCACCCAGTATCGCGCTATACCTCCTGCTGGTAGGGCTTATCCTGTTCCTGGCACTTTTAAAGAACTACAGGCCGATCCTGATCGTCGCCATGTCCATACCGATATCGCTCATAATAACATTCGGGTTTATGGATCTCTCGAATATGATGGTCCCGGCGATAATGGACCTGACAATAAATTTTATTACTCTGTTCGGGCTGGCTCTCGGCGTAGGTATGCTTGTCGATAATTCTATAGTTGTCTTCGAGAACATAGTCACAAAAAGCGAACAGGGGATGTCGAGAGTCGACGCGGCCATCGACGGCAGCACGGAAATGAACGTAGTTATTTTCGCGTCCACTCTGACCACCGTAATAGTATTTCTCCCCATGCTTTTTGTAAGCAAATCCATGAGTCTTTTGTACGGCGGTGTGGCCTGGACCGTAACGTTCTCGCTGTGTGTTTCGCTTTTCGTCGCGCTTATGATAGTCCCGCTCATGAGCTCACGGATAGAGGTAGTGTCTAAAGGAGGAGAATCACAGCAGGTCAAGGAAGGATTTCTCCGGCCTTTTTACAGGCTCCAGCAGGCAGCCCTTCTTTTTACGTTCAGGAGGAGATTCCAGGCGGTAACGCTAGCGGTGATATTATTCCTTATTGCCGCTTATGTGTATGGAAAAATGGGGAAAGAATATCTGGGGACTACAGAACAGAGTAAATTCACAGTATTTATCGAGCTTCCCACGGGAGCGAAGCTGGACGCAAGTGACGATATAGTCAGGGAGGTGGAAGCTATATTGCAGGAAGTCCCTGAGGTCGATGAGTTTACCGCGAGGGTAGAAGCCTGGTCAAGCAAGATATATGTAAATCTAGTGCCGCTTCAGAACAGGCAAAGGTCGGTGGGCGAGGTCATAGAGAGTTTAAGGCCAAAAGTGCAGCGCCTGCAGCCGGCGTTCATCTATTTCGAGGAAGAGCAGGAAGTCGGGACTAAGGAGATCATACTTAATATATTCGGATATGACTACGATATTCTCAGGGAAATAGCTATCGCTATAACTACCCGGATGGGTCAGATACCCAATTTTACGGATACAAAGATACGCATGAGGGAAGGAAGGCCGGAGCTTGACCTCCGGGTAGATAGAAAGAAAAGCGCTCAATTCGGGTTTTCCACAAAGGATGTTGCCGATATGGTACATGCCAAGGTTAGGGGCGTACGCGCAACTATGTATCACACAAAGGCTTCCGAGGTTGAGACCATAGTAAGGATGCAGGAGAAAGACAGGAGGACGGTAAAAGATATACATGCCCTCACCGTGTCCAGGGTCGGGGATGACAGGGCTACGCTGGACCAGATGGTAGATTTTGAATATGGACTGGGTCCCAGCGAAATATGGCGCAAGAACAGGGCGCGCATGATACAGGTCAGCGCAAATATTGGTAATCTTCCGCTGAGCAGGGCGGTCGGAATTCTCGATGAAAAAATGTCGGATTTAAAGCTGCCGGAAGATTATTTTTACGAAATTGGAGGGGACTATGAGACCCTGCTTAAGACCCAGCAGGAGTTTCTGATGACGATCGTAGTGATAGTGGCCCTGATATATCTGGTTTTGGCGTCTATATTTGAGTCTTACAGGCAGCCGTTCATAATAATGGTGACGGTAATGCTGGCTACGGTGGGCGCGGTTGCCGCCCTGTATTTCACGAAAACACCCATAGGTATGGGGGCCCTTATAGGGCTGATGATGTTGGCCGGGATAGTTGTCAATAACGGCATTATCCTGGTGGATCACGCAAATGAGCTTAAAAAGCATCGCCATAACCTGTACCGGTTGCTTATTCAGGCGGCGGGAGACAGGCTGAGACCGGTTTTGATGACCACAGCGACTACGGTTTTTGGACTACTGCCGATGGCTCTAGACAAAAGTGAAGGCTCAAACCTGTGGAATCCTCTGGCAATAACCGTCATAGGCGGACTTTTGTTTGCCACTCCTCTCACTTTGGTGCTGGTGCCGTCCATATATTCGATATTTGAGCAATTCGGTCAGATCGTCAAAGAGTCATTAAGTCCCCGGAATGTATGGAAATCCTTAATAAAAGCTGTTGGATTCGCCATAAATGTTATAAAACACATGAAAATCCCCAAATTCAGGAAAAAGCCCCCGCCAGAAGAAGAAAAAGACGATATTTAATCCGCGTGATGCCTCGCACACATGTAACTCACTATTGTACAACACATTATGAATATTGACCTGTCTTTGTTGGCAGAATATCTGTTGTGAGGCTGAGGGACTTCCAGAAGTGCTGTAGTAGCCATAACTGTATGCAGTATAATGACTTAAACACTCTTTCCCCGAAAACCTAACTCAGCCTATTAAAGTTAAGACGAAAAAATCTAGTTATTTCAAAATCGCTAAAAATAGCGCCCAACTCCATCAAAACGGGTTAGTGTGTGTTAATATTCTGTTAAGAAATTCTTTTAAAAAGTTAACTTTAAAATTTGACCTCTTAATATATATAGTGTATACTTATATTGGCGTGTATAGGAGGAGTGTGAATTAAAATTAACAATTTTTCCGAACCTCAAGTAAATAGTTTTAATAAGT
>CAZUYM010000051.1:0-8582 GCA_964624805.1 uncultured Planctomycetia bacterium | reverse complement strand
CACGCTTTAAGCGGGGATCTCGTAAAAACGTTTTTACCTTTATTTGATTCCCGCTTACGCGGGAATGACGTTATATTCCCCTCCTTCGTTTCCTCTCACCCCGCGCCTCACGCCCAGCACCCTGCGCCATGCTATCTAACCAAAACAGCCCAACCATCGAAACGGTTGAGCCGCAAAGCTTAACGTGTATTACACGGCAACTGGCTGGCTTATAGTCGCTAGTCGATAGTGAATAGTCGTTAGTAAAATACCTCGCTAGCAAATTTCCTGCTAGCGACTAGCGACTAAAGACTAGCGACTAACTAGCCCCTGTAGCTTTGCGTCCTCCCCCACAACATAAGTTCCAAGGGACCCTGTACCGAAGCCACCACAGTGGCGACTGGTACATGGGCATCCTTCCGGATGGTTTGCTGTTATATATTGTTATGCAATAATATGTATTCTTTTCCTCTTATATATAAAGTATGCCTGACGAAAACTATATACCGAAGAGGAAAAAGCTTCCTTTTGTAAAGTTAACAAGATTATTAGGAATATTGTAATTTTAGCTCAATTTGGGGGGATTTTTGTATTAGATTACAGATTTCAGATGGTAGATTACAGATATCTGAAATCTACCATCTGCCATCTGACATCCTGATGTTGTCCTATCCAGCGGACCTATATTCCCGCTTTGACAAATGCCTCAGGAAGATAGTCGATAAGATCTGTAGCTATCATGCAGAAAGGGCCTTTTTTGTCGGCGGCTATGTCACCCGCGATACCATGAAGGTACACAGCAGAAACAGTCGCGCTGAAAGCGTCTATGCCCTGCCCGATAAAAGACGCTATCATACCTGTAAGAACGTCGCCGGTACCACCTGTAGCCATACCGGAATTGCCGGTCTCGTTTATGTATATATTTCCGTCGGGAGATGCAACAACTGTTTTATGTCCCTTGAGACACACAACGGTCTTTGTGGATACTGCCAGGTCCTTCGCGGCCTTCTGCCTGTCGGACTGTATGGTTTCCGCGCTCTTTCCCACAAGGCGAGCCATCTCACCCGGATGAGGCGTGATGACGGTACTCTGCTGCCTTTTCCTAAGAACATCCGTCGATCCCTCAAGAGCGTTTATGCCGTCCGCGTCAAGAACCACAGGTTTTTCAACTTCCTCAAGAATTTCGCGAGCAAGACGGCGCGTTTCAGCGTTCTCTCCCAGACCCGGGCCGAGCGCTATCGAGTCGCTCTTCGCCGCGACAGCCAGGATCTTCTGTTTTGCTTTCAGGCTCAGAGAAATATCCTGAGTCTCATCCAGCGGCAAGGTCATGCATTCTGTAAGCTTCGTTTCCATTATGACGTTAAGAGACTCCGGAACAGCCGCGGTCACCAGGCCGCTTCCCGACCTTATCGCGGCCTGCGCACACATATACGCCGCCCCTGTCAGCCCCCTGGACCCCGCGATGACAAGAACTCTCCCGTAATCTCCCTTGTGCGAATCTTCACGACGCTCCGGTATTTTTCCGATATGATCTTTAACCATTTTTCACCGCCACTGCGTTGGATGTCGCCAGGTCCCTCGTATGAGAAATACTCACAAAGATCTGCGACAATTTGAACTTATCCTTAAGTTTTTCCGCCTGTCCGTGCAGGCACGTATAAGGTTTCCCGTCATCACCGTTAAGTATCTCTATCTCTGTCCAGTTAAGGCCTATAGTCGCTCCTTCGGGTATGGCTTTTTTCACAGCTTCCTTAGCGGCAAATTTACCCGCCATATGCATGGAATATCCTTTTTTCTTACCGGCATAATCAAGTTCTTTCTGAGTGAATATCTTGCGCAGGAATTTTTCCCCGTAGCGCTCTATGGCTACGGCCATCCTTTGTATCTCTACAGCGTCTATTCCTATTCCGGCTACGTTCACGATACCAATTCCTTCATCTTTGCTACCGCTTCCAAGATACCATAAAATAGAGCCCTGGAAATTATCGAATGTCCTATATTGAGCTCGTGCATACCCCCTATTTTCGCGACCGGGACAACGTTCAAATAAGTCAGGCCGTGACCCGCACACACGACCAATCCTTTTCCTATACCAAACGATGTCATTTTTCTCAATACTTCGAGCTCTTTCTCATAGTCACCACCGGCATGGAACTTTTCGGCATAACGACCCGTATGAAACTCTACCATATTAACCCCTACTTCACGCGACGCTTTTATCTGCTCCGGTTCGGGGTCAATAAAAAGGCTTACCTGTATGCCCTTGCCGATTAGCGCTGAAACGACATTTTTAACCGTCTCAAAGTTACCGACGACATCAAGACCTCCCTCGGTGGTCACTTCCTGCCGGTTCTCCGGAACGATCGTCGCCTGGTCTGGCCGCACCCTGCAAGCTATCTCGACTATCTCCGGATCGACTGACATCTCAAGATTGAGTCGAGTCGATACCTTATCTTTTAACAGATCAAGATCGACGTCGTTAATATGGCGCCTGTCTTTCCTGAGATGGCATACTATTCCATCACAACCGGCCTCCTCACACACTATCGCGGCCTGTACGGGGTCCGGTTCAAAGGTCTTCCGCGCTTCACGCACGGTAGCCACATGATCAATATTAACTCCAAGTTTAGGCATTTTTGTCGAGTTCTCTTTCCTTCAAGTATTAGCGATAAATTTCACAGAATTTTTAAGGTTTGTCCTTCTGCAGGGGCTCTACGGGCAGAAACACATCCACGGTCTTGTCCTCAAACTTGAGCGCCCTGACTTCAGAACTGATCCCCAGACGGAGCTGCACGCTGCGGGTATATTCATTAAGATCTATTTTGTCCGTCTTGAGCTCGTTAACGCCCTCCAGGATCTCTTCAGGTCCAAAAACGGATATCCGGGAAGGCTCTATCTTTACCTTTTCGAATAATACTCTGTACCCCGCCGGAGACGTCCCGTAAAAAACCGGTTTTACAGGCACTTCCTTTATAGTGAACTCATGTCTCGATAAGAGGTCCTCAACTGTCGTTTTTTTCTGCATGAACGAATCAGTATTGACCATATCAAAGACATAAAACCACGTCGCCACAGCAAGCGCCAGTGATATTATTTTTGCCCAGAAATTATTAACTACGATGCTTCCCCAGCTCATCTTTCAACCTTGCGTTGTTCCAAAAATTCTTTGTCGCCTCGAAAAACGATCTCTTTTTGACCTTTGGCATAGATACGCCTTCCAGTATCGTCCCCACGTTCTTATGGTCGAGGTCCTTTGTTATCTTGCCGTTAACGGCGATCGAAATACTTCCCGTTTCTTCGCTTACGACCACTATCACAGCGTCGGTCTCTTCACTCAAACCCAGCGCCGCCCTGTGCCTGGTGCCCATTGTTTTCGGCACGTTAGGGTTTTGCGTAAGAGGAAAAAGACAAGCCGCCGCCTCCACCCTCTGTTCCGAAACTATCACTCCACCGTCATGAAGCGGCGAGCCCGGAGAGAATATAGAATTGATAAGCTCACTCGTCACCCTCGAATCCACGCTCACTCCGCTTTCTACATATCGCCTGAGCCCTATCTCCCTCTCCAGGGCAATAAGGGCTCCTGTTTTCTTCTTCGAAAGTACGACAGCCGCTTTTGAGAGCTCGCCTATGACCTCTCTCTCCGCGGAGAACACCCCGAAACGTCCTATGCTTGCAAGTCCTCTTCGGACTTCCGGCTGAAAAATAATAAGAAAAGCCAGTACCGAGATAGCCAGGAGCCTCGTCATAAGCCAGTTAATTATCACGAGGTTCAGCCCCCTCGTAAGCATTATGGCCGCTGAAATGATTATGATCCCTTTCAGCACCTGTTCGGCGGCGGTACCTTTAAGCAAAAGGTACACCATATAGTAAACGCCCCATAGAAGAAGGATCTCAAGAACTATTTCCCAGCCGCCCAAAGCGAATTCCATTATATTTCACCCTTTATAGCATCAACAACACGCGCGACATCAAGCATCTCCTCGACATCGTGTACCCTGATAATATCGGCACCGTTCATTATTCCCGCGGCGACACTCGCCGCTGTTCCCAGAAGCCGGTCTCCGGTTTCTTTCCCCGTGATCGTCCCGATAAAAGATTTCCTCGAAGTCCCGATAAGGACGGGTTTGCCTATTTTTTTTATTCTGCCCAGTCCGCGAAGAAGAGCAAGATTATGTTCAAGCGTCTTACCAAAGCCGATACCCGGATCGACGATTATCCTGTCGGGGTCTATGCCCGCCTTCTCGGCTGCCAGAACCGCCGCAGAAAGATAAGAAATAACATCCTCCACAACGTCATCATATTCGGGGTCTTCCTGCATGTCTAGAGGCATGCCCTGCATATGCATAACCACAACTCCCGCATCCGCTCCGGCCACCACGGCAGCCATCTCCGGGTCTCCCCTGAGGGCGGTAATATCATTAATAAACGCCGCTCCGGCCGCAAGGGCCCGACGCGCCACTTCGCTTTTATACGTGTCTACCGATACTGGCACCTTTATTTTCCCCTGAAGACCTTCCAATACCGGTATCACTCTAGCAAGCTCTTCGTCGATAGAAATACGTCGCGAACCCGGACGCGAGGATTCTCCGCCTATATCGATCATGTCAGCTCCGGCTTCCGCCAACAGAACAGCTCGGTTCACCGCGGCATCCGCGTCAAGATACACGCCTCCGTCACTGAAAGAATCGGGCGTCACATTGAGGACCCCCATCACGCGTGTCCGTTTTGCTGTCTCCGTTAAAGCTATCAAGCTTCGCCCTCCTCGGATGCGGCCTCTTCCCTTTTACATTCAAGACCCAGAAGTTCGGTAACCTCATTCTCATAAAGAGTTTCTTTTTCCATAAGCTTGCCCGCGAGTATATCAAGCTTGTCGCGGTTTTTCGTCAGCAATGTCTTCGCTCTGTCGTAACACCCATCTATTATTATCCTCACTTCTTCATCTATAAGCCTGGCCGTCTCTTCGCTGTAATCTCTTTCCTCAGAGATGTCTCTTCCAAGAAACACTTGATCATGCCTCTTGCCAAATGTTCGAGGGCCCAATTTTTCACTCATACCATACTGGGTCACCATCGCTCTGGCTGTTTCAGTTGACCTCTTCAAATCACTCTGAGCACCCGTAGAAACATCTTTAAAAATTATTTCTTCACTTGCCAATCCCGCGAGCCAACATATTATCTCTCCCAACATTTTACTCTTCGTTCTATAATCCCTGTCCTTCGCCGGAAGTTGCATCATATACCCTCCAGCTAAACCTCTGGAGACAATAGTTACTTTATGCATCGGATCCACTTCCTCGACAAAATACGTCATCAAAGCATGTCCCGACTCATGATATGCCGTTATTTTTGTATCTTCTTCGTTTTTCTTTTTGGACTTTCTCTCAGGACCCGCAATAATCCTTTCCATAGCCTCCTGAAGTTCTTCCATCCCTACAGATTTCTTATCTCTTCTGGCTCCTAAAAGAGCCCCTTCATTTATCAGATTTGCAAGATCCGCGCCGGAAAACCCTATCGTCTGCTTAGCTATCTTTTCCAGGTCTATGTCCGGGGACATCTTCACATCCCTGGAATGGACTTCTAGTATGGCTTTTCTGCCGACTATATCCGGTCTGGGAACCACTACCTGCCTGTCGAACCTTCCCGGTCTCAGAAGCGCCGGATCCAAAACATCGGGCCTGTTGGTCGACGCCAGCAGAATAACACCCTTTGTAGTATCAAAACCATCCATCTCAGAGAGAAGAGCGTTAAGCGTCTGTTCTCTTTCGTCGTGCCCTCCGCCTATCCCGGAAAACCTCTGCCTGCCGACAGCGTCTATCTCGTCCATAAATATTATACAGCCTTTCTGGCTGAGCTTTACGGACTTCTTTGCCTGGTCAAAAAGATCCCTTACCCTCGAAGCTCCGACACCGACGAACATCTCCACAAAATCAGATCCTGAAATACTGAAAAAAGGCACTCCCGCTTCTCCCGCGACGGCTTTTGCAAGAAGGGTCTTCCCCGTACCCGGAGGGCCCATGAGAAGAACACCCTTAGGCATCTTGCCGCCAAGTTTCTGGAACTTCCGCGGATCCTTTAGAAAATCTATTACTTCCTTAAGCTCTTCCTTGGCTTCTTCCACCCCGGCAACATCCTCGAACGTGACTTTCAGATTCTCCTTCGTGGCAAGTTTCGCGCGGGATTTCCCGAACGACATCATCTTCCCCCCGCCGGCCGCGGCTCCCCTGTATATGAAAAACCAGAGGAAAAATATAAATATCAGCATCGGTCCCAGCGAATAAAAAAGGTTTGAAAGAAATGTCTGCGGTGGTTTCACATCGAACTGGGCCACGTTATTCAGCATCAGGTTTATAAGTTCCGGGTCGTTCTGAGGAATATTAACAATATAGGCCTTACCGTCACTAAGTTTACCGACTATCCGGTCGTCTGTTTTTACCGCTGTATTTATAATGCCGGTTTCGCGGTTAGTCTTTACGGTATCATAGAACTCCTTATAGGACATCTCTTTAGCGACATCTTCAAAAGAGGAGAACACCCACTGGAAAACTGAAAAGAGGACCACTATTATCATTATCCACATAAAGAGGCTTTTTTCATTTTTCCCGGGCTTTTTCTTCTGCCCTGGGCCTTTTTTAGGGCCTTTCTGTGATCTTTTGGGATTATCCGGCATGACTACCTTTTCTTGTAATTACATTATAATGAGGTTAGGTATGATTATATCTTAAACATCTACATATTGCAACTGGTCTCTTGAGCTTGTCCTTATATTTTTTTCAGACAAAAACGCACCGTATCGTTCTTTTTATCGATACGGATGTTTCCCGGCAGATCCAGGACACATTTACCTCCGGAAGCACGGACGAACCGGTCCATATCCATCCAGTGCCTGTAGGTAAGTTTCTTTACATTACCCCCCGCTTCTCTGAAAAGGTCCTTAAGCATCTCTTTCCTGACAGTTTTAGGCTGAAGCATGATGTCCTTTATTTTTACGCTTGTCGCTCCGGGGCGCATCTTTTTTTCGATAATGCCATTTTTCTGCTGTTCCATAAAAACAAGATCCTCGCGTAAGGTATCCGCCAGATTCGTAAGAGTCCTCTTTACCTTCGGATTATACCCCTCTAGGAACGGCAGGAGCTGGTGCCTTATCCTGTTGCGCACGAACCTCTGATCCTGGTTTGATGAGTCCTCTATGTGCGCCATCTTCATCTTCTTGAGAAAATCATCGAGATCTTTACGTTCCGTCCGGATAAGAGGTCTCACTATCTTAAAGGCTCCATCCTCCCGCACCGGAGGTATCCCCGTAAGCCCCTTGAATGAAGAGCCGTAAACGACCCTCATCAGGACCGTCTCGGCCTGATCGTCAATGGTATGTCCGGTGGCTATAACGTTACATTTTTTATCTTTGGCCGCTTTTTCAAAAAAGGCGTATCGCTTTTCCCGTGCCTTCTCCTCTGTAGAAATACCTTTTTTCCCGGATGCCTTTACATTGATCTTTTTGTGGACGCATTCCAAGGCCATCTCCTTCGCGAGCCTTTTAACGAACCGTGATTCCTCCGCGGATTCGGCTCCCCTCAAACTGTGGTCCAGGTTACCCACAACAAGCTCTATGCCCATTCTGCGGCGCATATCGTAAAGGACTTTCAAAAGGCATACGGAATCCGCGCCGCCCGATACTGCCACCAGGACCCGGTCGCCTTTTTCGAGCATCTCGTAATGCTTAATAGTGTCCTTCACGCGTTTAAGGAAAGCGTGCGGAGTTAGTGATCTGGGTTTTCCCATAACAGTATCTCGTATCTCGTATCTCGTTTTAGTCAAAAGTTAATGGTTTTCGCTACTGGTACAGTCTTCCGTTTATCGGTAATCGGTTGCGTAACTTAGGATATCTGGTTATCAGGATATTTGGGACTAGGTCATCAGGGTATTGGGATATCAGGGACAAAACTATTTCGCTTACCTTTTCCCTGATCTCCTGATTCCCCGATCCCCTGATATCCTATTTCCAGGATCTTCCTATCCTTCTTCCTTTTTCGCTGCGCCTACGGCTTGCGGATCCTACGTCGCTTCGCTCCTTGTTTTCCTTTTTACTTTTTCCTTTTCTTGTGCCTCCATACCATACACACACCCGCAGTAATGCTGGCGGTAGAGGTCCCATTCCTTGGAAAGCTCTATAGCTCTCGCATAGCCGCCCTTTTTCTTAAAATCAAAGCAGAGGAATTTGTCTCCGCCTATCTCCATACCTATATTATTAACTAGAGTCACATCCTTCTGAGGGCTTACAGTAAGCGTCGTCGTGAACCTTCCCAGATGTTTCTTTTTCATCTCGCTATATGATTTTTCAAGACGCATGCGAATACATATCGCGCAGCGTTTTCCCCCCTCGGGCTCATACTCAACTCCCTTGACCGCCTCAAACCATCTTTGCCTGTCATACGGCCCCTCTATCAGTTCGAATTCCTGCTGGCGGGCAACTTCCCTCGCTATTTCAAGACGCCTCTCGTATTCATCCACAGGATGTATATTAGGATTATAGAAAAATCCTGTTACCGTATGACCATCGCACATCAACCTTTCAGTAACGGCCGAAGCGCATATCCCGCAGCATATGTG
>CAZUYM010000050.1:0-8596 GCA_964624805.1 uncultured Planctomycetia bacterium | reverse complement strand
ACCACGGTCCACCGTGAAAGGAAAAAGGAAAAAGGAAAATCGTCATCCCCGCGAAAGCGGGGATCCAATCCTAATAATTATTTTTATTTGATCCCGGATATCCACCTTCGGTGAATTCCGGGATGACGTTTTTGATTCCCTTTTTCTTGAGAATGTCATCCCGAGTGAAGGCCGTAAGGCCGAACCGAGGGATCTAACTCCCGCTAATCGGTTGCGTCAAGAGAATCGGCAAAGGGTTTACGGTTGGGGCTGAACCGCAACCCTATAACGACAGACGTTTCGCTAGCCGTAACCCATCAACGTATTCCAATAGTTTGTCCCTGCCCCCCGCGCCAAGCTAATTCATG
This sequence comes from uncultured Planctomycetia bacterium, assembly GCA_964624805.1. Lineage (GTDB taxonomy): Bacteria > Omnitrophota > Gorgyraeia > Tantalellales > Tantalellaceae > Tantalella. Next base: position 8,249 of record CAZUYM010000050.1, on the reverse strand, counting down.
CCCGTAAGCAGCCTCAATCTCCGTAATCTTCTTCTGCAATCTCCGTAATCCCTTTCGCGCCCGCGCCCTGCGCCATGCCGTTCGTCCCCAATCCCCCGATTCCCTGATGTCCGGGGCTAGAACCAGCTCGCCCGATACCCGGTACTCGGTACTAATTTCAGAGCCACGTCTCGAATTTTTCCATTGTAAAAGACACGGAATCGGTGTATATTCAATAATAATTCCGGGAGGAACATATGTATAAATTTCTTAGAGTTCTCTTTATAGCGTGTATTCTGACCTGCGCAGCAGGCATTTCTTCAGTTATAGCAGAAGAAGTTAGCGTGGTATCTTACGAGGGTACCGTCGATATCATACCTAAGCTAGGGGCAAAGTCCATACCATGTGATGTTAATATGATCCTCAAAGAGGGGACCCGCATAAAAACCGGAGCCGGTTCTTCCGTTGAAATGGCTTTTGATAAGGATAGATATAATATAGCGAAGGTCAGCGAGAACAGCGATATTGTCCTTAAACTTGACGGTGACGAGAAAATTGAGCTTGTGAACGGTGAACTTTATGTACTTCTGGAGGGCCTTAAGGGCGGCGGCACATTCAAAGTAAAGACTCCCAGCGCGACATGCGGCGCCAGGGGAACCGGCTGGAGGACAAAAGCGACCGACAAGGAGACAGACGTCTCGGTATTCGATAATAAAGTTTTCGTTCGCGGATTGAACAAAGACGGAACCGAGCAGAAAAATGACTTCTGGGTCAAAAAAGGTTTTGAGAGAAGGGTCGAAAAGTTCCAGAAGCCCGACAGGATGCAGAAGATAAGCGATGCCCGTATGGCCCGTATGGAAAAGCAGATAAAACGCCCGGACAAGCCCAAACAGAAGACAAAAGAGGTCAAAAGAAAAGAGAAGCCGGCGGATAAAAAATCAGACAAAGTAAGCCAGCAGAATAAACTGGATGAAAAGCGGAATAAACTTACGAACAGGATGGAGAAAACGAGAGAACGTTTTGAGCGCAAAGAAAAGATAATAGACAGATCTGACAATTTGAGGGAAAGTCTGGCTGTCAACATCCGTGAACGTGATACGCGTACCCGGCTGGATGCTTTAAGGGAAGAGATCAAAAAAGACGACTCGTGTAGACTTCCTCCTCCCAGCTAATAAAAATAATCTAGGAAACGAAACCCTATGAGTTTAAGATCAAATAATAGTGTGAGAACGGGAACAATAAGCTTTATCCTCATCGTTTTGTGCGCGATGAAGGCTTATGCCATAGACCAGCAGGTCGAGGACAGGTTCCCGGGGGCTATACCTCCACCGCCTACAGTGCAGCAGCTTGAGCAGCAAGAGGAGTGGGAATACGACCCGAAGGACCATCTCAGGACCGGCGGGTATATAGATCAGCAGTTCGGGTATGATAATAATGTCGATCTTGATTCCAAAAGGCATAATGACGGTTTTTCTCAGACTATGGCTAACATCAACGGCCAATATACCATACTGGATAATGTCAGGTTCAAGGCAGGTTCTGATCTTTTCACTACGCTCTACTTCAAGTACAACAAGAACAATATTTTGGACATATCTCCGTACGTCGGACTTGACTGGGATATTACGAAGTCCCTCAGTTTGCGCACGCGTTTGATATACGACGGTTTTTTCTTTCCCAACGACAATGAAAGCACTTTTAATGGATTGTACCTGAAAACCTATCTCAGGCATTATATTACCAGGGATTTTTATCAGGAAGGCGGCATCGAATACCTTATGCGGTGGTTCCCCGACCAGAAGACATATTTTACCGATGGTCAACTGAGTGGGGATGACCGGTTTGATAAGCGCATAAGAGCCAAATACGATCTGGGATATTTCGCGGAGAACTTTTTTGTCGGCCTAAGCAATGAGTTCGCGAGAAACGATTCTAACGACAATTTCGAGCAGTATTACGATTACTGGCTTTACAGGCTTCGCCCATCGATCATGTATTTTTTCACCGAAAAATTCTACACGGACTTAAGCCTCGTGTACAAGTATACCCATTATAAAGACCGTCGTTCTACCGAAGATATAAACAAGGTGGAGAGGGATAATACTTATATTTTCAATACATCCTTTTACTACGACATAAAGGATAACCTCACCGTCAGTGTGACGTATTCTTATTCAGAGAACGCCTCCAACGACCCGTTCCAGAAATACTCCGGCAGCATCATATCAGCCGGGATATATCATACTTTTTAGCGTCTAGCGTATAGGGGCACGGACCACCGATAAATCCAAATGTCAAAATCCAAAACCCAAATGAAATCCAAATGACAAAACCCAAAAGTAGCGTTCCTTTTGGATTTAGGATTTTAATGATTCCTTTGGATTTTGGGGTTAGGATTTTGGGTTTATACTTTCGCCCCTGATGACTGTATCTGTTCCCAGTTCACCGTTTCCCGTTTACAGTTCACCCCCCAACGGGTATAATATTACAAATATAAGACTTTATTACTATTACTGAGGGTTACGTATGGCAAGATCTATAAAAAAAGAACAGATACTATATTTTCTTCTGGCGGCCCTGATAGCGCTGGTGCTGCTTTTCCTTTCGTTCTCCCGGGTATTCGATGAATTCGAGTACAGCACGCTGGATTTCAGGTACAAGATACGCCCGTCGCAGCCCGTTGACGATAATATCGTCATGATAGAAGTGGGCGACGATTCCATAGATAAAATAGGTAAATGGCCGTTCCCAAGGAACTATCACGCGCTTCTTATAAAAGCGCTTAAATCATCCGGTGTAAAAACGATAGTATTTGATATTTTCTTCAGCGAGGCCAAAGAGGGGGACCAGGCGTTCTCCGACGCGATAAAGGAAGCGGGGAACGTATACGTACCATATGTGTTCGAGCTTGACAGGGATAATCCGGATAAGTCCCGGACGTATGCCACAGGTTACGCGGCGCCTCTTATCGAGATACTTGATAACTCCGCGCTCGGCACGGGTTTTGTTAATGTAATACCGGACATGGACGGCAAGGTACGCAGGATACCTCCTTTTATCGAATATGAGGGCAAGTACTATCCGCATCTTACCGTTCTCGCCGCGCTGAACGACATGGACTATTCTTTTGAAAACGTAAAGATCATTCCCGGTAAAAAAATAATAATAGATGATGACCTCGTTATACCGTTATGTCACGAGTCATCTATGCTTGTGGATTATCCCGATGTGTGGGGCAGCGCGTTCAAACACTATTCATACGTTGATGTGCTTCAGTCATACCTGGCTGACGTTACGGGGCAGAAACCGGTAATAAACCTCAAGAGCTTGAAAGGGACTGTATGTTTTGTAGGTCTGACGGCGACGGCATCACCTGATGCTCATCCATCGCCGATGGAACCCTTGTATCCCGGAATAGGCGTTCATACCAGCGTATATAACAGTATCATCAAAAACGAATTTCTGTTCAGGATAAATAAATGGTGGAACCTGTTGCTTCTGGTGGTTGTGTGGTTCATAGCGGCATATGTCACCACCAAAAGCCGCAAACGCTTCGCGTTTCTCTCCATCATGCTGGTTATGGTGTTCTACGTAAGCCTGGCAATATCCTTTTTCTGGAACCAGGGTATATGGGTAGATGTTTTTTATCCGCTTTTATCTATAGGCGTAATTTACGCGATATTCACTTTTAAGAAATACGTGACCGAACTCAGGAAGAGGGAAGTCATGGAGAAAGAGCTTTATATAGCCAAAGACATACAGCAGAGTTTTCTGCCCACCGATATACCCGATGTGGGAGGGCTGGAAGTAAGCGTAAAAATGGTAACGGCGCTTCATGTCGGAGGCGATCTATACGACATAGTGAAACTTGACGATAACAGGCTGGGGTTAATGCTCGGTGACGTTTCAGGAAAAGGTGTTCCCGCCGCGCTTTACATGGCAAAGGTCGTGAGCGTGTTTAAGACCTTTATCAAGGAAGGGACGCCCGTGGAAGTCTTGAAAAAGGTAAACGAGCGCCTTTGTTCCGAAAGCAGCAGCGGTCTTTTTGTCACGCTGACGTTCCTGGAGATAGAGCCACACATCAACAAGATAAGACAGGCTATAGGCGGACATATGCCTACGATGGTGATAGCTCCTGACGGTACCGTCCAGTTCCTGGATGTTACCGAAGGTATGCCGCTTGGTATGATAGAATGCGATTTTTCTCCGGGTGAGTTCGAATACCAGAAAGGCAGCATCTTTGTCCTGTATTCGGACGGCGTGACCGAGGCAATGAATACCAGGGGAGAGATGTTTGAGGAAGAACGCCTTTCGGCTCTGGGAACTACGCTGGCCGGGTGTACCGCCGAAGAGGTAGTGGATGCCATACACATGGAAGTGGCAGCTTTCGCCGGAAAAGCCAAGCAGCACGATGATATCACGGTAATGGCCATAAAGACGTAGTGAACGATGAACAGGGAATTGGGAATAGTCCACCGTCGCGTCATTGCGAGGAGTCGCGAAGCGACGACGACGAAGTCCTCCGACGAAGTCCGCCGAAGCTAAATACTATCTAAGTAGTATAGCGAAGGCGGAAGCCAGATAATACTTAAATAGGTTGGCGACGAAGTCCTCCGAAGCCAGATAATACTTAAATAGGTTGGCGAAGGAGGAAGGAGGAAGCAATCCCCCGTTTGTCATCCTGAGCGAGGCCAATGGGCCGAGTCGAAGGATCTGATTACTGGGAATTGGGAATAGATTCAGGATATCAGGGGATTAGGACATCGGGGACTAGGAAATCGGGGGATCAGGAGATTGGGGACGAAGGGCATGGCGCAGGGTGCAGGGGGTCGGAATACGTTGGAGGGTTACGTCTGGCGAAACGTCAGGCGTTATAGGGTTGCGGTTCAGCCCCAACCGTAAACCCTTTAACGATTCCATAGACGTAACCGAATGACGATAAACGGTAATCTTGGTACCTGAGTACCGAGAAACCCGATACCCGATACTCGGTACTCGGTCCAAAATGGCGAGCAAATAACTAAATACCAAATACTGAATACTAAATACTGTTATCGGAAAGGGAACAATTAGATGGAATTAAGCTTAAAGAAACTGAATAACTTCACGCCGAGAAAAGGGCCGCTCCTGCTGATAATAATGGATGGTGTGGGTATCGGCAAGCAGGACGAGACTAATGCCGTGTACGTAGCGAAAACACCGTGTCTTGACAAACTCTTCGCCTCTGAACTTTATACGACGCTTCAGGCTCATGGCAAAGCAGTCGGTCTTCCTTCGGATGAGGACATGGGTAACAGCGAAGTGGGACACAACGCTCTTGGCGCGGGCCGGGTATTCGATCAGGGCGCAAAAAGAGTCAACAGCGCCATAGCGGAAGGATCAATATATAATACCGATCTCTGGAAAGAACTTGTCTCAAACGTTAAAAAAACCGGCGGAGCATTTCACTTTATAGGCTTGTTGTCGGACGGTAATGTCCATTCTCACATCGACCAGCTTTACGCTATTGTCCAGCGCCTGGCAAAGGAAGAAGTGAAGAAAGTGAGGATACACGCTCTTCTGGACGGACGTGACGTGGCGGCAAAATCGGCGCTTGAATACCTGGACAGAACGGAAGAGGTCCTGGAAAGGATCCGTTCCCAAAAAGGCTATGACTATCGCGTAGCGTCAGGCGGCGGACGGATGATCACGACAATGGACCGGTATGGTGCGGACTGGAACGTCGTGAAACGGGGATGGGACACGCATGTTCTGGGAAAAGGGCGGCTATTTTCTTCCGCGAAGGAAGCAGTTCAGACTTACTATGCCGAAGACCCAGCTATTACAGACCAGTATATGGAGCCTTTCGTTATAGAGGCCGATGGCAAACCGGTCGGCACCATAGAGAACGGGGACTCTGTTGTGTTCTTTAATTACAGAGGAGACCGGGCAATAGAGATATCCCGCGCTTTTGAGGAAAAGGATTTTAATGAGTTCGACCGTGAGCGTGTTCCCAACGTTATTTATGCCGGTATGATGGAATATGACGGTGACCTGCATATCCCTAAAAAATATCTGGTCACCCCTCCGGTAATAGACAGGACCGTTTGCGAGTACCTGTGCGCCGAGAAGGTGAGGATGTTCGCCCTGTCGGAAACCCAGAAATACGGACACGTTACTTATTTCTGGAACGGTAACAAATCCGGGTATGTATGTAAGGATTTTGAGGAATATTTTGAAATACCGTCGGATAAGATCCAGTTTGATAAAGCGCCTAAGATGAAAGCGCCTGAGATAACGGCAAAAACTACAGAAATGCTTAAAAGCGGCAAGTTCCGGTTCGGCAGGCTTAATTTTGCTAACGGCGATATGGTAGGCCATACAGCGGTTCCGGAAGCCGTGATAACGGCTGTTGAGACCGTAGACGGCTGCGTGCAGCAGTTATTGGATGTGGTCAAGGAACTGGACGGCATAGCGATAATAACTGCCGATCACGGCAACTCCGACGAGATGTTTACCGTGAAGAACGGTGAGCATATACCGAAGACCGCTCATACGCTTGATCCGGTACCGTTTGTTATATATGATCCTCAGTACGCGGGCGAGTATAAGATGAAAGAACTGCCTCAGCGCGGTCTTTCCAACGTGGCGGGGACAATACTGAATTTACTGGGTTTTGAGAACGTCGAAGATTACGATCCATCGCTAATAGAGATCGGCGGATAGACATAACTGTCTTGACGTTTTGGATATAAGTCCCCCCGGCGTCATCCCGAGCGAGCGTAGCGAGTCGAGGGATCTAAGGAACTTGACTTATAGTTGAAGGAATATTACAATTGTTTTTCTGATATTATGTGCCGGAGTGGTGAAACTGGCAGACGCGCTGGACTCAAAATCCAGTGGAGGCAACTCCATGTGGGTTCGACTCCCACCTCCGGCACCATTTCTGCTTCGCAGAAATGGAAAAAGCCACCTGGCGGTGACTTTTTGGTTTGTTCGTCGCAAGATCTGTTTAGAACAAGCTCTAACAGATCTTGCTTCTCACAAACCTGTGCCGGGTTGGGGATCCTGCGCCCCTCGCGGGGCTCGGGGCTGGTTTTCCCACCTCCGGTAGTAGCGGGTGCAGAGCAGTAGAGCATTAACGTGTCGGTTTGGGGTTCTAATGCGGTCTATTGCTCGATTGCTCTAATGTTCAGGTACCTTTGCCGGGTTGGGGATCCTGCGCCCCTCGCGGAGCTCGGGGCTGGTTTTCCCACCTCCGGTAGCATAGAGTTGCAAGGAGATATATGTTCATAGAGAACAAAAAAAGATCTTTTTTCAAAATGGTGTCATGGAGGGTATGGGCTACTTTAACCACCATGATACTTGTATATATTTTTACCGGTAAGCTTGAGATCGCGTTTGCCGTAGGCGCGCTTGAAGTTGTTGCAAAAATGGTGCTTTACTATGGGCATGAACGTATGTGGAATAAGATAAAATTGGGTCGCCAGAGTTTAAAGCCTTTTGTTCTATGGTTTACCGGGCTCCCTTGTTCCGGGAAAAGCACTTTGTCTGAGATGACGTATGACTATATTAAGTCAAAGGGCTACAAAGTAGAACACCTTGACGGGGATACGGTAAGAGCTATTTTTCCCCAGACCGGGTTCACTAAAGAGGACCGTGACACTCACATAAGGAGAATAGGGTTTTTGTCTTCTATGCTTGAGAAGAATGGAGTGATAGTTACTTCTTCCTTTGTCTCGCCATACCAGGAAGCCCGAGACTTCGCGAGGGGTCTCTGTAACAATTTTATCGAGGTATATGTCGCCACCAGCGTAGCAGAATGCGAAAAAAGAGATGTGAAAGGTATGTATAAGAAAGCTCGAACGGGGGAGATAGCCAATTTCACCGGAGTCAGTGACCCCTACGAAGAACCCAATAACCCACAGATCACAGTGCGAACAGAAGAGGAATCCCCGGAAGAATCTCTCGATAAGATCAAAAAATACATTGCAAAGTACCTAAGGTAGATAAAAACAATGGATCATCTGGAAAAGCTGGAGAATATAAGTATTCATATCTTAAGAGAAGCTTATGCTAATTTTGAAGGCCTGGGTATGTTATGGTCTATCGGTAAAGACAGCACTGTGCTTCTTTGGCTTGCCAGGAAAGCTTTTTTTGGACATGTTCCGTTTCCCCTGGTACATATAGATACCGGTTACAAAATACCCGAGATGATCGAGTACAGGGACAGGCTCACCCGGGAATGGGGCATTAATATGATCTATGGCATGAATGAGGAAGCGCTCAAG
>CAZUYM010000049.1:0-8638 GCA_964624805.1 uncultured Planctomycetia bacterium | reverse complement strand
TATGGAGAGGGAATGAAAAAAATAATCGTTAGTTTATTAGCAATAGTTCTTTTGGTGTCGGGGTACTCCGGCGCCGGGGCGGATAACAGATTCGAGGCCAGGATAGAGAAGAGCAGTGTATCTGTAGGTAACCCTTTGTATCTCTATCTTACTTTCAAAGGCGCGCAGAATGTCCAGCGTCCGAAAGTTCCGGATGTGAACGGTATTAAGATAAAATTCGTAGGTCCTTCGACAGAAATGTCTGTTGTGAATGGTGTTGTCTCGCAATCAGTTACTTTTACGTATCTCGTTATTCCGATGAAAAACGGGCGCTATAATATAGGGCCGTTTTACCTGACTCACCAGGGACAGTCGTACACCGCGAACGCGGTGACTTTGACCGCGAGTGACCAGCCGTCTCCATCTTCACCGGCCGCGGGACAATCGTCATATTCCGCGTCCGCAGGCAGTACACAGTCGGGAGGGGCGCCATATAAAAGCGACCGAATATTTCTTACTATGGAGGCGGGTTCCAGGAGTATGTATATAAACGAGGTCGTTCCCGTGATCATAAAAGTATACGTGAATAATATGGGATTAAGAGATATAGAGTACCCTTTTTATGAGCATGAAGGGTTCTCCACGGGAGAATACGCCAAGCCTGAAAGAAGAACGGAGAGGTATAAGGGAGTGCAGTATGACACCCTGATATTCCGGCAGGAGATCTTTGGCATCAAAGAGGGAAAATACACCCTTGGCCCGGCCAGATTGAGTTGTAAAATGGTGGTCAGGCGTACAGTGGGGAACCGGTCGTCGCTTTTCAGCATATTCGATGACGACAGCCTGAGCGACAGGTTTGGATTCAAGACATATCCGATAGAGCTTGAATCAGACACTATACCCGTTACGATACTTCCGTTCCCGGAAGAAAACAAACCGGCATATTTTCACGGAGCTGTGGGCGACTTTAATATGGATGTACAAGTAAGCCCGCGTAAAGTCAAAGTCGGAGACCCCGTTACCGTACGAATAGAGATAAGCGGCAGCGGCAACCTCGACACGGTAACAGTGCCGCAGATGGATACTGATGATAACATAAAGATCTATGAGCCGCAGGTGACAAAAAAAGGCAATAAAAAGACATACGAGCTCATACTTATACCGAAGAACATGGAGGTCAAAGAGACTCCGGCGGTGCACTTCAGTTTTTTTGATCCTACGCGAGGGAAATATAACACTATAACCCAAAGTCCGGTCGCGCTGGAGGTGTTGGAACAGCCGGAATCCGAAAGAGCCGTAAAGATGGTGTCGATGGCCGGAGAAAATCAGATGTACTATCCGCAGGAGAAGCTCGGGGAGGATATCGTTTACATCAAAGAGGATATCGGCAAGTTGACCGAACGGGGAAAATATCTGTGTAACAATAGATTGTTCCTGGGAGCTCAGGTAGCGCCGCTACTCATGTTTGTCGGGTTTTTTGTGACTTATCGCAGGAAAGAGCGCATGATGACGGATAAGCGGTATGCCAGGTTCCTTAAAGCGCCCAGAAAAGCGCGCTCGGGTATGGCGAAGGCAAAAGCGTATCTCAAAAAAGGAGAAACGGGTCCGTTCTACGATACTGTTTTTAAAACACTTCAGAGTTATCTGAGCGGCAGGTTTGCCTTGCCCATAGGTAACGTGACAAGCAGGGTGGTCGAGGAACGCCTGGCACCTGCCGGATGCGACGAAAAGATACTCGGGATGCTGAGGGAAGTGTTTACAAAGTGTGAAATGGCAAGATACGCTTCATCGGCTATGGGGGAAGACGATGCCGAAGATATACTGGATAAAGTTAAACGTATAATCGACTACATGGAGAAGGTAAAGATATGAAGATGCTTTTTTGCTACGGGAAGACCATGGCCTTGCGTATCACGGCCGCAATATGTTTATTGTTCTTGATCTTCGCGGGAACATGTATGGCTGAAGATACCCAGGCAGGCGAGGATGAGAGTTCTCTTAAATTGTTCAACCGCGGTAACGCTTTCTACGAAAAAGGCGACTATGACAACGCGATAGGGGAATATGAAAAAATACTCGCCAAGGGAGAGGAGAGCGGGCCCGTGTGCTATAATCTCGCGGACGCTTACTTCAAGGCGGGTCGGCTGGGACGCGCGATATTGAACTACGAGCGGGCTTTGGACCTGATGCCGCGTGACGCGGACATTAACGCGAATTACAGGTTCGCGAGAGCTATGATAAAAGGAAAGATAGTCCCGGAAAAGGGATTCTGGGCCTGGTGGCCATTGAGAGTATACGACAGGAACTTCACTGTCGATGAACTTACGATGCTGTCATCGGGGATGTACGTGTTCGCTCTTTTGCTTCTGGCAGTGGCCCTCATCCGGGTCGGTGTGCGGAACTATTTTTTAGCGGGCACGGCGCTATTAGTTGTTTTTATAATTTTCAATTCGGCTGTCCTGTGGCACAAATACGAGGGCATGAAGAACGGCGGGGTAATGGTCAAACCGCGGGTGGAAGCGATGTTCGGGCCCTTTGAATCCGCTACCAAGTTCTTTGATCTTTACGAAGGAATGATGGTGGACGTTCTCAAAAAGAAAGAAGACTGGTATAAGGTACGGCGTGCCGACGGCAAAGCGGGATGGGTAAGAGAAGACACATTGGAAAAATTACAGGGATACGGCAAAGACCCGGCACCGCGGGCAATGCTTAAGATGTAAGGAAAAGGTGGATTATGGGAATTACTTTGAGAGAAAAACTGCGCAAGGAAACTGTGCTTATAGACGGAGCTTTCGGAACATACGCGCAGTCTTTGGGCTTGAGCGAAGAACATTTCAAGGACAGGCCCGGTTGTATGGAATATCTGGCAATGGCCAGCCCGGACTTTATCACCAGGATACATAAGGATTATCTGGAAGCAGGCTCGGACGCCGTGGAAACCAATACTTTTGGAGGAAATGAGCTTAAGCTTGCCGAGTACGGGCTCGGCAAAGATGTATACCAGATCAATCTCGCCGCTACCAGGCTCGCGCGTTCCGCCGCGGACAGTTTTTCCGCTGAAAAAGCCCCCAGATACGTTTTGGGCAGCATGGGGCCTACCGGAAAACTGCCGTCTTCATCGGATCCGTCTCTTGGAAATATATCTTATGAAGAGCTTAAAAGGATCTTCAGGGAGCAGGCCTACGGTATTATCGACGGCGGGGCGGACGCAATACTTATTGAGACAGGTCAGGATCTTCTGGAAATGAAAGCCGCGTCTAACGGGGCGCTTGAAGCAATTCAGGAAAAGGGCAGGGACATTGTCCTGATGGCCCAGTGCACGCTTGCAAATAACGGGCGTATGCTTCTCGGAACAGAGGTCTCGGCTGTCGCGGCTACTCTGGGGTATCTGGATGTGGATGTGATAGGGATCAACTGCAGTACCGGACCGATCGAGATGGAAGGGGCAGTATCTTTTCTGAGCGCAAACGCGTCTTCTTATATCTCCTGTTCCCCTAACGCGGGATTGCCGTTCGAGTTTGAAGGGCGGACTGTCTATCCTCTGGGCCCCGAAGAGATGGCAGGCATAATAGCGAAATTTATAAAAAAGTACCGGATGGATATCGTGGGAGGATGCTGCGGCACGAGCCCCGAACATATAAAATGCATGCGCGCCGTACTGGGCGGGGCGAAAAAAAGAAAAAAGGTCATAGACAGGTCATACGCGTCTTTTTACAAAGGTTTCGATCTGAAGGAGGCAAAGAGGCCGGTTATCATAGGCGAACGTATAAACACCCAGGGATCGCGTAAGGTAAAAAATATGCTTATTGAAGAGGATTTTGACGGTATAATCGAGCTCGGCAAACAGCAGCAGTCACAAGGGGCACAGGTACTTGATGTATGCAGTGTCCTTACCGAACGCGCGACCGAAGAGAGGGACGCGGTAATTATCTTCAGGCGTCTTTCTGAGAGTGTGCAGGTGCCGCTTATGATAGATTCGACCGATGAAAAAGTCATAAGGGCCGCCCTGGAAAGTTATCCCGGCACGGCGTTTATAAATTCGGTTAATCTTGAGGATGGAGGGGGTAAGGCAGAAAGAGTCTTCGCCCTTGCAAAAGAGCATGGCGCTTTCGTAGTATGTCTTGTGATAGACGAAAAGGGCATGGCAAAGACTGTAAAGGATAAACTTGAGATAGCTGAAAGGTTGTATGAAACAGCGGTCGAAGGATACGGGATGGAACCGAACAGGCTGTTATTCGATCTTCTCACTTTCACGCTGGGTACCGGAGAAAAAGAATATGCCGATGCCGCCATAAATACGTGCGAAGCGATAAAACGGTTCAAGAAAAAGTGTCCAGACGCGCTTACTGTACTGGGCGTCAGCAATATCTCTTTCGGGCTTTCAAAAGAGGCAAGAAAGGCGCTTAATATGGTGTTTTTGCATCATGCTGTACGAGCGGGTCTGGATATGGCCATAGTCAACCCGTCTGAAGTTATCGGGTATAATGACATCCCGGGCAAAGACCGCAAATACGCGGAGGATCTTGTTCTTAATGCTTCATCGGGCGCTCTGGAAAAAGTAGTCGAGCATTTTTCACAAAAATCCCCTGAAGAAGGAAAATCGGGCGAACCTGCCGGAGTAGAAGACCTTTCGATCGAGGAGCGACTGAGGAAATGTGTTTATGACAGGAATAAGACAGGCATTATCCCGCTGGTGGATGAGGCTAGAGAGAAACTTAAGCCGGAGGATATCATAAACAATGTTCTTATGGCGGCGATGCGTGAGGTCGGGGACAAACTCGACTCCGGTGAAATGGTCCTGCCATATGTACTTCAGTCCGCCGAAGTGATGAGAAAAGCTATCGAATATCTTGAGGAATTTCTTCCCGCATCTTCCTCGGGCTCGCGCGGGAAAGTGCTTCTTGCTACGGTGGCGGGAGACGTGCATGATATAGGGAAAAACCTGGTAAGGATGATACTCCACAATAACGGGTTTGAGATCATAGACCTGGGCAAACAGGTGCCGGTGGAAAAGATAGTAGAAGAGGCGAGAAAGAACAAAGTGGACGCGGTAGGCATGAGCGCTCTTCTTGTTTCGACGGCCCGGCATATGAAGACCTGTGTGCAGTCCATGCACGACGCCGGGCTTGATTATCCGATACTTATAGGTGGGGCGCCGGTCAATGAGAATTTCGCGAAAGAGATCTCGTATCTTAAAGACAGCAGTATTTATAAAGGTGGAGTTTTCTACGCCCGGGACGCTTTTACGGGGCTTAAGATAATGCAGGCGCTTATGGATCCTTCCTCGAAAGCCCAGGCTTTGGAGGAATATCTAGAGAGGCCGGTACAGGGGCAGGCCGATGATAGGGTGAAAAAGGGAACCGCACAGAAACGGGCCCCGAGAACAGACGGTACGGGTGATGCTCCGAAGCCTCCTTTTTACGGGGCGCGGGCGATAACGAATATTTCGGCCGACGATGTTTTTGAGCACCTTAATGAGAGGGCGGTGTTTGACCTTGCCTGGGGATCTGATATCAACGACGCGAAAGAAAAAGAGCGTTTAGTGCGGGAGGAATACAGGCCGCTATTGAAAGAACTTAAAGAGGAGGCGCTTAGGGAGGGGTGGCTGGATCTCAAGGCGGTTTACGGGTATTTCAAGTGCCGCTTCTCGGGTGATAAGATGGAGATACTGGATGAAAACGGGGATAAAGTCATCGCTGAAATGCAGTTTTCCAGGACAGAGAAAGGTAAAAGCGTTGCGGATTATTTTTCTGGCACTGACGATATAGTCGCTTTTCAGGCCGTCACGGTAGGGGGAAATATAAACAAAGCCATCGAAAAGATGACCGCGTCAAAAGAGGATACCCGAGCGTTCCTTCTGCACGGGATGAGCGTTCATCTTGCCGAAGCTCTTGCCGCGTACCTGCATGACAGGATCCGGGGCGAACTTAAGATCGGGAACAAACAGGGGAAGAGGTACAGTCCCGGGTACCCGTTGTGGGGCGATCTCGCGGACCAGAAAAAGATATTCAAACTTCTGGACGTAGAGAAGCGGATCGGAGTTACTTTAACGGAAGACTATCAGATGGTCCCGGAGCAGAGTACGACGGCGATGATAGTGCACAGCGACCGGGCTGAATATTGACATGAGGACTGCAAGGTGTCCCGTGCTCAAACATGCTTTAACCTCGCTGCGCTCCGTTAAAGAACTGCGCGCGGGACAACCTTGTAGTCCTTGAGACGAGGCTTTTTCAGGTCCGACTAATTAGATGGTTGTGTATTTTTGGGACATCGAGTCCCAAAAATACACATGCGATAAGGAGGCTCGCATGGAATGTAAGAAAGAAAAAAATATGGATTTTTGTAACTGTTCGTATTCCTCATGTTCGCGTACGGGAGTATGTTGCGAATGTCTTCAATATCATTTAGGTTCAGGCCAGTTTCCCGCATGTTTCTTTCCGAATGACGTGGAAAAGACGTATGATCGCAGCGTCGCCAATTTTGTGAAAGTCTGGGGCGAAAGGAAACACATCTAGTACCGAGTCCTGGGTACCGAGTATCGAGTTTCAAGTTGTTCGATACCCGGTCCCCGGTACTCGATACCCGGTACTACTTATGAATAACAAGTATGCAAACATTATAGTCGGCGGAGGACATGCCGGATGCGAGGCGGCTCTCGCGTCCGCGCGGATGGGGCTCGCGACACTTCTTATCACGATGAAGAAGGACGCGATAGGGTACACTTCGTGCAACCCTTCTATCGGCGGCGTAGGCAAAGGACAGCTTGTCAAAGAGGTGGACGCGCTTGGCGGCGAAATGGGGAAAGCCGCAGACGCTAGCTGTATACAATACCGCATGCTCAATTCCTCCAAAGGATATGCCGCCAGATCTTCCAGGATGCAGATAGACAGAAAAGTCTATAACAGATACATGAAGGAGTGTATCCTGTCCCAGAAAGGCCTTGATGTCGTAGAAGATGAGGTCGATGATGTGTTGATATCATCCGGTAAGTGCGAAGGGGTGTTAGCGGCGTCAGGGCGGGAGTTCACCTCCTCTAATGTTGTCCTTACTACCGGTACGTTCATGAATGGCACAATACATATCGGCCTGGAACATTCACCCGGCGGGCGTATCGGTGAAAAGCCTTCCGGAAAGCTTTCCGGAAACCTGGCCCGGCACGGGTTCGATATCGGGACGCTTAAGACCGGCACACCGGCAAGGATTGACGGCGGGACGATAGATTTTTCAGCTACCGAAGAACAGCCAGGAGAGGCTGATGTGATCCCGTTCTCTTTTTCTTCGCGGTCGGTGCCGCTTCCGCAGAAACCCTGTTATCTGACCAGGACTAACGCTGAGACGCATGAGATAATCCGCGGCGGACTTGACCGGTCCCCGCTGTATTCCGGGAAGATACAGTCAACGGGCGTGAGATATTGCCCTTCGATCGAGGATAAGATCGTCAGGTTCCCTCAGCGTGACTCTCACGTGGTGTTTCTGGAACCTGAAGGCCTGGATTCGGACGAATATTATCCAAACGGCATATCCACGAGCCTTCCGGTAGATGTGCAGGAACGTATGATGCGCAGTATAAAAGGGCTGGAGAAAGTGAAGATAAATACTCCCGCCTACGGTATAGAATACGATTATGTGGAGCCCCGACAGCTGAAGGCCACGCTGGAGTCAAAAAAAGTCGAGGGACTTTTTATCGCCGGTCAGATCAACGGTACCACCGGGTACGAAGAAGCGGCGGCACTGGGGCTCATGGCGGGGATAAACGCCGCGCGTAAAGCTAAAGGGGAAGAGCCCGTGGTCCTCGAAAGGGCGCAGGCTTATATCGGTGTCCTTATAGATGATCTGGTCACGAAAGGTACAAAAGAGCCTTACAGGATGTTCACATCGCGGGTGGAGTACAGGATAGTAATACGCGAAGACAACGCGGATACCCGTTTAGCTGGTATCGCGCTGGAGCTGGGGCTTGGGGGAGAAGATGTTGTGACGCGGGTGAGGGAAAAAGAGAAGAAGGTGTCGGAAGAGATAAAGAGGCTGAACTCCACCGAAATCACGGCCGATAACGAACTCCTTAAGAAAAAAGGAATAAATTTCGATGGCAGGATCTCCCTGGGGAAACTCCTGAAAAGGCCCGACTTAAGCTACGACGATCTTGCGGGTATGGGAGAGGGGAAGCCGGTTCTTACGTATTACGAGAAGGTGCAGCTCGAAGTCGATATCAAATACGCGGGATACATCGAGAGAGAACTCGCCAGGATAGAAAAGTTCGCTGACCTTGAGAAGATCAGGGTACCTGACGATATCGATTATTCCGGGATAGAAGGTCTTTCAAACGAGATAAAAGAGAAACTTACTGACATAAGGCCCGTTACACTGGGGCAGGCATCACGCATATCGGGGGTTACCCCGGCCGCGATATCGATATTGATGGTGAAAATTAAAGCGCTGAGAAGGCGGAATTAGTATTGAGTATTGGGTATTGAGTATTGAGTAAAAAAAGGGCTCAAGAAAAACCCAATACCCAGAACGCAATACGCAATACCAAAAGTGAGCACAATGAGCTACTACTATACTTTCAATAACTATCTAAAAGAACGATTCGGAGAGAAAGTCCGGAAGATAAGCCTGGACGCGGGTTTTAGCTGTCCACGCAGGGAGGGTGGATGCATTT
>CAZUYM010000048.1:0-8832 GCA_964624805.1 uncultured Planctomycetia bacterium | reverse complement strand
TAATTCATGCCCGTAAGCTGCCCCAATCTCCGTAATCCCTAAATTCCCTATTCCCCTGATCACTTATTCCGTCAATCGTTGATCGGTTGCGTCTATGGAATCGTTAGAGGGTTTACGGTTGGGGCAAAACCGCCACCCTATAACGCCAGACGTTTCTCAAGCCGTAACCCTGCAACGTAATCCGAGTTCGTCCCTGATCTCCCAATATCCTGATGCCCTAGTCCCCAATACCCCAATCCCCTGATATCCTAACCCGCCCTGCCATCATCTCCGTAATCTTCTTTCCCAATCTCCGTAATCCCTAAATTCCCTATTCCCTGATGACTGATCCCTGATGACTGGTCACTGCCCCTCACCTACTCAGCGCTTTTACCATCTTATCAAAACTGTACGCATTAAGCACATCTTTTCTTCTTACCCAGCCCCGTCTGGCCGTGATCACTCCGTACTTGATAAGATCAAGCTGCTCTACCTCATGCGCGTCAGTCCCTATCACCACTTTAGCGCCTAACTCCACAGCACGGCGGCAGTTGACATCATTAAGATCTATGCGTTCGCCATGCGTGTTCACCTCGAGGAAGACACCGTTCTCAGCCGCTTTTTTAAACACCTTGTCAAAATCCAGGCTGATAGGCTTACGGGTAGTGATGAGCCTGCCGCTGGGATGAGCCAGGATGTTGACATATTTGTTGTCCAGAGCTTTAAGTATGCGCCTGGTCTGGGTCTCCTCATCCAGAGAGAACCGCGAGTGTACAGCGGCTATAACTATATCCATTTCCTTAAGCACTCTGTCCGGAAAATCCAATCTGCCTTCATCGAGTATATCCACCTCGACACCCATAAGTATTTCGATACCTTTTATCTTTTGGTTGATCTTCCGCACCCTCTCGGTATGTTTGAGGATCCTTCTCTCATCCATGCCGTTGGCGATCTTTACAAGCTGTGAATGATCTGTTATCGCTATGTACTTGTAACCTTTCCGGAGAGCGGCTTCCACTGATTCCTCTATAGTCGCCCTGCCGTCAGTTTCAGTCGAATGAATATGCAGGTCGCCTTTTATGTCCTTTAATTTTATAAGGTCTTCCGGCAATGTGCCCTCCAGGGCCGCTTCAACTTCTCCATTATCTTCCCTGAGCTCCGGCGGCACCCACTCCATACCCAGTTTTTTGTATACATCCTGTTCCGTCCTGCCGGCTATCTTTCTTTCCTTCCCGGTCTTACTGACAGAGAACACACCGTACTCATTTACTTTATAACCCTTACTTTTAGCGAGTTTCCGTATCTTGATATTATGCTGCTGTGACCCGGTGAAATACACCAGTGCCGCGCCGAAAGAAACTTCCTCCACCACCCTGAGATCTACCTGATGGCCCGCCTTAAGCAATACACTCGACTTCGTCGGCCCCTTAGCTACAACAGAATCCACCTCGGGATAACCGACAAAATATTCCATAGCTTTTTCCGCGTCCCTGACCGTGGCAAGTATATCAAGGTCTCCTACCGTCTCTCTGCCTCGTCTGAGACTGCCCGCCTTTTCTATTTTTGTAAAATTCCCAGACTCTTTCAAGTATGCCACTATCTCATCCGCGTGCTCATCGGCTTCCTGAAGAAGCATCCTTCCCTGTTTTTTTCTGAAGTATTCTATAGCTTCAAGAAGTTTCTCCTCGGTCCTGGGTCCCATGCCTTCAATATCAGCAAGTTCACCGCCCTTACACGCTTTTTCCAGCGCGTCTACACTCTCTATGCCCAGCTCATCCCGGAGCTTCTTTACTTTTTTAGGCCCCAGCCCTCCGAGGTTAAGCAGTTCCAGAAATCCCGGAGAAAATTCTTTCATCAGGTCATCGTAATACCCCAGTTCTCCGGTAGTGACCATTTCTATTATCTTTGATTTCAGATCTTTTCCTATACCCGGAATATTATCAAGTGAAGAAGGGTCTTCCGCGTATATATCCTTAAGCGGACGCGCAAGCGCGGTTATGTTCTGAGCGGCGGTCCTGTAGGCCCGTACTCTGAACACGTTCTCGTTCTTTATCTCGAGCATATCTCCGATACGCAGAAATATAAAAGCTATGTTCTTGTTATCCATATTGTCACGAAAATAGTTGTTTATATATAAATGATGTGGCTGTAAAATACATGTTATAGAAGAACCTTCAAAGCGTAAAGCAAAAAGTACACTTATTTCTTATGGCTGTTATAACCATCGCCTTCGATGACGTATACGCGGACACTTACAGGCATTGCGCCGGGGCGCTTGCCGATAAGGGGATTACGGCTACTTTTGCCGTCCCCTCCCTCTGTGTGGGCGAAACTCTTGAAGGCCGCCCGGTTATGAGCGAACAGCAGCTTCTCTCGCTGAGAAATACCGGACACGAGATAGCTTCCCATACATGCGAACACAAGAATCTTCTCGAACTCCTGAGCCGAGAGGGAGAAAATGCCGTAAAGCTCGAGATGAAAATGTCCAAGATACGCCTGGGACTTATGCTGAACACGTATATCTCGTCGATGGTATTCCCCTTCATCGACGATAACCATAACGCTTTCCTGCGGAAGCTTGCTTCGCGATATTACGCGTCTTCACGCATAACGACCGAACAAAAGGTATTCAATCCGCTTCCGGTAAAAGACCCCTATTCAATAGTCGGCCTGGCGGTTACCCGTGACAATCCGATAGAGCACTACAACAGGATAGTCGATGAGATCTCGGGGGAAAACATCTGGCTTATCGAGGTATTTCATCTGGTCTCGAACACCAACACCAAAAGCGCCCATCGAGACGAACCCTACCGGTTCTTCACTCACATTGACGACTTCAAAGCCCACATCTCACACATAATATCAAAAGGTGTGCCTGTAATGACACAGCGAGACGTGATCAAACAATTCTGATCAGGATTTACTTGAGTTTGCGGATGAAGTCGAGATTTCTGCGGGCTTTTTCGTGGTCGGGATCTATTTCCAGCGCCTTGTTGAAATATTCTTCGGCAAGATAAACTTCGCCTTTGCGGTAATACGCGAATCCCAGATTATTGTAAGAGTCAGCATTAGACGGATCAAGCCTGGCCGCTTTCTTGAACAATGTTATCGCGTCATCGATATCCCCTGACTTCCCCTGGTTCTCTCCCAGTGAGTTAAGGAACATCGCCTCTTCCTTGATATCTTTTTCCCGCATCCTCAGGGACTCCTCTTCGGTCAGCGTCTCCGACGCCATCCTGGCCCTGTCCTTATAAGCGCTTTCTATGTTTACCTGCGCAAGGTCCAGATCCGGATTAACAAGAAGAGCCTCCCTGAAATATCCTATAGCTTTATCCGTCTCCCCTTTTTCCGCGGAAAATGTTCCCAGATTGTTCCACGCGATAGAAGCTGTGGGATATTTGCTGACGACATCAGTAAACAACGTCGAACTATCCTTCCAGATCATACACCTCTGCCAGGTCAACCCCGACAGGGAAGCAACTATAACGGCTAAAATAGTGTAAACACCTATTCTGCGAGCGTTACGCCGGCAAAACTCACTTTTCAGTATCCAGTTTACAAATACGGCAAAAATATAGAACAGGCCTATCGACGGAAGATACATATACCTGTCCGCCGCGAAAGCATCTCCCACAGGTATGATCTTAAGTACCGGAAGTACAGTTATAAGGAAAAACGCGCTGCCAAAAATTATTTTCTTAGACCATCTTCGGGATACTGCCACCAGTCCGGCCAGCACCAGTACCGCTGCAAAATAATACTTTATCTGCGCTATATGTGTTGGGTTAACGCTGTGATACGGATATATCGCGGACAGGTTAAGCGGCACCAGTATTTTATACAAGTAGAACAATATCACTTTCGACAGGAAATAGAGTTTCACTTCCAGGCTGGCCATTAGCTCGGTGGCCCCCGACAGCTTCTGAAAATGCATATTTATAAGCCCTATCGCCATCGCTACCCCCAAAAAGGGGATCTTTTCAAGAAAAACTCTCTTCTCTATCTTCCTGCCGCGATAATAGTCTATCAGCATGAGCACCAGAGGTATTGTCACTGCCATCGCTTTCGAAAAAAGAGCAAGAACAGCCGCGATAAAACAGAACAGGTACCACTTTATCTTTTTATCTTTCAGATACACCAGATATACCGTTATCGCGATCATGTAGAAAAGAGCGCACAAAAGGTCTTTTCTTTCCGCTACCCAGGCGACGGATTCTACATGAACAGGATGCACTCCAAAAACAAGGGCTGTGATAAAAGCTACCTTATGGTTGTGTGAGAGCATATAAACAAAACCAAAAACCAGCAAAGCTACACATATGTTCAGCAGATAATTCGTCAGATGATACACAAAAGGGTTCGGCCCGAAAATGCTGTATTCCGCCGCGTAGCTCAGCATTACCAACGGGCAGTAGCTTGCGACATAACTCCGGGTGAAGAACTGTTTCACATTATCCGCGGTCAGTACCTGCACTGACTCGTTCTCGGTAACATACGCGGGATCGTCCCAGTCGACAAACTGGTTTGACAATGTTGGTAGGAACGCGGCCGCCGTTACGATCGCTATGCCAAGAATATAGAGTATCAGTAATTTATTTTTCACGTTGGGTATATTCCTATGATAATTTACGTCCGTCCGGATCGAACAGCGGAAATTTTGCCAATTTGAGTTTTTGAAGCACGAACCTTATAGCTGTATAAAGAACGCCAAACCCATAGGTCACGCTCCGCGAAAAGCTTATGGACGATGAGTCTCTCTCGTACCGGCATGGCGCGGTTATTTCGCCTATTCTGCATCCAAAATATGCCGCCTGCGCCAGCAGTTCGTTATCAAAAACAAAATCATCCGAATTCTCCAGCATAGGCAGTTTAAGAAGAGTTTCTCTGGAGAATGCCCTGTAGCCGGTATGATATTCTGAGAGTTTCTCCCCCAGCATGATGTTCTCCACCAGCGTCAGGATCCTGTTGGAAACATACTTATAATAAGGCATACCGCCCTTAAGCGCTCCGCCGCCTAGTATTCTTGACCCCAGGACCACGTCGAACATCCCGGACACCAGAAGCCCCGCCATGGCGGTTATCAGCTTGGGCGGATACTGGTAATCCGGATGCAGCATCACCACTACATCCGCTCCCCTTTTCAGGGCTTCTTCGTAGCACGTTTTCTGATTCGCGCCGTACCCCATGTTCTTCTCATGCACATAAACATCTATACCTATATTCCTGGCGACCTCGACAGTCCTGTCAGAACTGTGATCATCCGTAAGAATGATCTCGTCCACAATATCCTTTGGTATGTCGTCATATGTCTTTTGCAGAGTTTCCGCGGCGTTATACGCGGGCATTACAACGACTATTTTTTTGCCCTCAAGCATATTTCCTCCCTATTTGCATATAACAAACATACCACAGATGCAAAAAACTGCAAGCTACCCCCACATTTTTAACCTGGTTAATTTCTGCCAGGTTAACCCGCTGTACTTCCCATCAAAAACAAAAACCGCAAGCTACCCCCTCTTTTTTAACCTGGTTAATTTCTGCCAGGTTAACCCGCTGTACTTCCCATCAAAAAAATTTTATGATATACTTCCTATATGGATATTTACAATGTGGACATGCTCAGCATCTCAGTAGCAGTACTTTCAGGGTTTTTCCTCATCGCCCTGCCCCTGTTCGTGGTGGCCGAGATCATCAAAGAACTGCAGAGAGGCTAACACCCCCCTCAAGTTTAACCTGGTTAATTTTATTGAGCACATGCTTTACGAACACATAAGTGAGAGTAAAGCATAGGTGCGAAATAATCCGCCATAGCTTAATAGCATTAAATTAGATTAGCGACGGCGGATCTGCCAGGTTACCCCCTTGGCCTCTATCTTATTTTTTTAGGCAATTATGATACGCACCTGATATTTTCCTGTAAACATCCCGACATGACTCAATATTATCTCCAAGATTTAAATATATATCCGGTGGATCGATCAAATCGTTTTCCCCACCTTCCATATAATACCTTGCGCCTGAATACTCCCATTCAGCCGGGCGCCTGCAGATTCCCGCTCTTACCGGGTTCATGTCAGAATAGATGCTCACTGTCAGCAAACTTAGATCTGTTTCAATAAGATCCCCAAAAAACCTGTTTTCCCAAAAGTGTCCTTTTCGATCAAAGATACTGTTGTACCACTGCGCATATCTCCTATTGATCGCATGCATTATTAAGGAAATGTTGGCGTCTTTCCCCAAGCGTATAATAAGGTGCACATGACTGTTCATAATAACATAATTATGCACTTTAAAATCATACAGCTCTTTGCTCTTTCTGACCATATTGAGATATCTTTCAAAATGCTTATCTTCTTCAAAGAAATGTTCTTTGTTGTTGCATCTGCAAGTTATGTGGTACGTAGCACCCTCAAAATTCCTCCTGTCCCTTTTGCCTTTTGTGATAACCATATTAATTTCAGCCCCTTCAATTTTAACCTGGTTAAATTATGCTTTTGTTACATCATACCCATAAGTTTCTATCCAGACACCTGTATCCAACCGCTTCGGAAATATGATGTGACTCTATTGTCTGGCCCCCGTCCATGTCGGCTATAGTGCGTGATATCTTAAGTATCTTGTCATATGCCCGCGCGCTTATCCCCAGCTCCAGAATGGCCGACTTTAACAACTCTTCGGCCTCGCCGGAAAGGGTACAAACATCCTCTACCTCTTTGGTATCCAGATACGCGTTGTATACGGACCTGAAAAGCCTGCTCTCATGCCTTTTTTTCTGTATCTTCCTTGTGTTTATCACTCGTTTTTTGATCACGCTTGAATGTTCTCCGGTCCTGCGAGTTGAAAGCTGCTCATATGCCAGTCTCGGAACCTCAAGATGTATGTCTATCCTGTCCAGAAGCGGACCCGATATCTTGGAAAGGTATCTCTGTATCTGATGAGGCGAACACTGACATCTTTTATGCGGATCAGTAAAATAGCCACACGGACACGGGTTCATCGCGGAGATCAGCATGAACCTGCACGGAAATTTGAGTGACCTCTCTACCCTGGCTATGGTTATTTCACCGGACTCCATCGGCTGCCTCAGCGTCTCAAGCACGTCACGCCTGAATTCGGGAAACTCATCCAGAAAAAGCACTCCGTTATGCGCAAGGCTTATCTCTCCGGGCCGAGGAAAGGAACCGCCCCCCGCCATTGCCGCGTATGACACCGTATGATGCGGACATCGAACCGGCCTTTTCCGAATAAGGCCGCTGCCGGGAAGTTGTCCGGCTATACTGTATATATTTGTCGTCTCCAGGGATTCCTCATCAGTAAGTGCCGGTAATATCGTGGGAAAACGTTTTGCCAGCATACTCTTCCCTGATCCCGGCGGACCAAGAAGAAGAATATTATGTCCACCGCTCGCGGCTACTTCCATGCCTCTTTTAACATGCTCCTGCCCTTTCACATCCTTAAAATCCAACTCGTTCACTGCTATGTCATTTTCCGCGGATCCCTCCTCGATCGTTACGACATCCAGAACACCGATACCTTTGATATGAGCAACCACCTCTTTCAAAGACGATGCTCCGAATGCATCTATTTCTTTTATATTAGCGGCTTCCCGTGCGTTATTTAATGGCAGTATAAAGGCTTTACATCTATCCTTTAAGGACATAGCTATAGGCAGCGCCCCCCTGAATGATTTCATTTCCCCGTTAAGCGAAAGCTCTCCGCAGAGAAGAGACCCCTCCATATCTTCCTGATTGATAACACCAATAGCAACTAAGATCCCGACCGCGATGGGAAGATCAAAGCCGGCACCTTCCTTTTTAATGTCAGCCGGAGAAAGGTTAACCGTTATTTTCCCTGACGGAAAAGTGAATCCCGAATTCCTTATAGCCGATCGTATCCTGTCCCTGCTTTCTCTTATGGACGCATCCGGCAATCCCACCACCGAAAAAGCCGGCAGCCCGTTCGCTACATCCACTTCCACATCGACCGGGTATGCCTCTATCCCCATAACACAGCCGGAAGCAACTTTTGCAAGCATTCCATCCTCCTTTATAAACTCCTACCCCATAACGATCGCGTTCTTAACATGTTTTAATATCTGAAATTTCCCTTTTTCATTGAGGTTTATCCCTATAACATCGATCCGCAAGGGCCTTCCCTCAAGAGAGTGTTCCTTTATGTAAAACTGACAATTTTTAATAATGTGGCCTCTCTTCTCTCTGGTGATGGCGGATAAAGGTGGACCGAACCTCTCCGATATGCGTGTTTTTATTTCTACGAACACAACGCTCCCTTCGTGATCCGCCACCAGATCTATTTCTCCGAAGGGTGTGTTAAAGTTAGTATGGCGCACAGAAAAGCCTCTGGACGTTAAAAACTTCTCAGCCATGGCTTCTCCCAGTTTACCTATATATCGTCGTGTCCAGTCCACCCCCATTCCTATCCCTTCTTTTCTTCGTTGTAACTCTCAAGCACCAGTTCCTGGAGACCCTTCCGCATCTCGCGGGAGATCGGGTAAAAGGTCTCGTACCATTTATCATCTCTGCCTTTCTCCTGCGGCATGCCCAGGAAAAGACCATCTTTCCCCTTTACCACCCTTAACCCCTTTACCAGGAACGTATCAAGTATCAGCAGATCGCAAAACGCCCTGAGCGCGCCATCTCCTTCCAGATAATGAATACGTTCCACTTTTACCACCGGCTTGTTGTTCATAACGCTACCTCCTTTTTTTTTGACGCTGTCATTTTTTTTCTCCCTCTACTATTAGAGACACATTTTTGGCCGATTTTCTTGCACTTTATTTTTATTGAGACTACAATTTACGGCAACGTCCGCCGTAGCCTTGGCGAAGGCGGG